>CAZFXX010000097.1:0-8234 GCA_964522985.1 uncultured Desulfobacteraceae bacterium | reverse complement strand
AGGTCACTATCCGGTGTGTGGGTGTCGGTTTCCGGCGTGGGGATGTCATCATCCTTTGCGGAGAGGTCACTATCCGGTGTGTGGGTGTCGGTTTCCGGCGTGGGGATGTCATCATCCTTTGCGGAGAGGTCACTATCCGGTGTGTGGGTGTCGGTTTCCGGCGTGGGGATGTCATCATCCTGTGTGGAGAGGTCACTATCCGGTGTGTGGGTGTTGCTGTCCGATGATGCGGATTGCAAGTCCATTTCCGCTTCGACCGATGTTTCATTGTCGAATTTTATCGATTCCTTGAGATCGTCTCCGATATCATCAATAGCCTCCTTAACCTCTTTCAGTTCACTTTCAACGGCCATGGTTTCCTTGAAGTCAGAGGTGGCCCTTTTGAATTCGCCCATGGCCCGGCCCAGGGATTTGGCCAGATCCGGAAGTTTTTTAGGCCCGATAACGATCAGGGCCACCGCTAGAATCAAAATCATTTCAGGCATGCCGATGCCAAACATATCATACTCCTAACCCGGATATCCGGGGTAAATAGTGCCTGGGTTTAAAAAGTTGGTGATTTTTCAAAAAAATAAATTTTTATCAGAGATTAAACTTTTAAAAATTACAAAACCTGTGCCAAAATTACGAGACTTTGTTCATACTTGTTTTCAATAAAAGAGTCAAGCCCCACAAAAAGGATCTATAAAGATTGAGTGCCCGGTTCAAGGACCAGGAAATAGAGTGACCCGGCATGTTGCATATGACCGGCACCGATTTCGGCATACGGCCCGCAACCCAAAAACAGATCGGCCCGGCCCGGCCCCCGGATAGCCCCCCCGGTGTCCTGGTTGAGGACAAACCTGGAAAAAGCAGACCAATCTTTGATTTTCCCGTTTCCGTCAATCACGGGTTTTTCAGTGTTGATAAAAGCCAGTGCGGATTTTGGAAACAAATGCTTATCGGTTGCAATTGATCGTTTAGGTGATAATTTGACATTCAAAGATCCCAGGGGGCCTTTTTTTTCATATTTAAAAAAAACATAGCTCGGGTTATAGTTCAATATTTCCTGCATTTCCCCGGGGTGACCGGTAAGGTATTCACGTATTTTCTGCATGGACATCTCATCTTTGGAGATCTTGTTTTCTCTGATCAAAAGTTTACCGATACTGCGATAGGGGTGCCCGTTGGTGGTGTGATAATGAAGATAAAGAACATCACCATTTTCCAGGCGGACTTTACCCGAACCCTGGATTTGAAGGAAAAACAGGTCGATGGGGTCCTTGATCCAGACAAGGGGTTTTGATTTTTGCAGTAAAACCTTCCCATCTGCAATGGCTTTGCGATCGTGGTAGGGAACGATTGTGTGACCGGTATAGCGGCCGATAATTTTTTTACCTTTGAATTCGGCTGAAAATTTTGAAAGATCAATGGAAACCAAATCATCCGGGCGGCCGTAAACAGGGATTTTGTATATCGGTCCGGGTTTGCGCCTGCCCTGAAGAGCCGGTTCGTAATATCCTGTAAAGAGCACCTGCCTTGGGCCCGGACTGCCGGCTGAGCTATAAACCCTGTAATGGTCGGCGATAAATTGTCGAAGTGCTGCCTGAGAGGGTTTGCCATGAATAAAATTAAGAAAAAATGTAAGGGATTTTATCATGTGAGGTGTATCAACGCGGTCTTTTCCAAAAGAAAACATTCGATCGGGCGGCAGGCGTTTGAGGTATTCAAGGCTCTGCTCAATACCACGGCCCAGCCCTACGTAATCCATGTCATCTCCAAAAACAGGAAATTCCCCCGGCGTAAGCCGGACAAGTGCGGTTTCAGACGAGATAACCGGCGGTGTCGGCGGAATTGTGCATCCGTTCAAAAGGATGCAGAGCAAGAGAAATAATCCGGGGACGAAAAACTTAATTTTTTGATATTTGCTCTTCATAGGGTTTTTTTGCCTGTAGTTCGCGGCCTTGCGTTTCAATATTATTCAGGGACGCTGATGTTTGACTGTTTTTGGACGCAATGCCACGACCGAGATTTTGTGCCGGAAACGGCCGGATTTAAAAAATTATACCTCTGTTCTTTTAAAATGACCACTTTTCCCGCCGGATTTTTCAATAAGGGCGATATCCGAAATGACCATGGCCCGGTCATATGACTTACACATGTCATAGATAGTTAATGCGGCGATAGACACGGCGGTCAGGGCTTCCATTTCAACACCGGTCTGGTCCAGGATTCTCACCTGGGCGATAATTTCTATTGCATTTCGCGGTTTGTCAGGGGCGAAATCGATCTGAATATGGGTGATATTAAGGGGGTGGCACATGGGAATCAGTCCCGATGTTCTTTTGGCTCCCATAATTCCGGCAATCCGGGCTGTCTCAAGGACATTTCCTTTTTTTACCGACTGATTCAAAATGTTTTCCAGGGTTGCCGGGGTCATGAAAATAAAACCCCGGGCAACGGCAATACGCAGGGATGGTTTTTTGTGTGTAACATCCACCATGCGAACCTGCCCCTGTTCATCAATATGTGTAAAACCGGACATTGTCTCTCCTTTTTGCAGGCATCTGGCTGCAGGCTGCCCGCCTATGGTTGTTGTATTCGACTGCAATTTTAATGTGCCTGGTTTTTATTCAGGCATTGATTACCAGTTCTTCCGGATATTATCAATAAATATTCGGTCCGGTTGGCAGGACACTTACAAGTTTTATTAAATGATTCCGATGTGATTTTACTCTCGATAAATTTGAGTATAGTTTACAAAGATAACTTGAAATAAATTGCTTTGACCGTAAATTCCGCACCCCAAAGCAATGAATACGGAACAATTTAAAAAACAGTTAAATCAGGTAGATAATGCATCGTGACGCTTGATGGCCTTGTTTTCATTTTTGGCATAACATTTCCCCCTTTTAATGGAGTTTGCCATGCTTTAATAAAACATTGTTTTACTTTTGTTTATAAAAATTGTTATATTGTTCAAAAAAAGTTGGTCTTTTGGGGTTAAATCCAAGATAAATTTACAAAATGACAAATCTTTACATCACTATTTTAGGACACTTTGAGCATAAGCGGGAACTGCTGCCGATATATGAGAAATATCCGGGAGCCCGGCTAACGGACCGCCGCCCTGACGCGCCAGCTTCTGGCCTTCAGCCGGGAAGCCCTGGCAGACAAAGTTAAGGAGGTGCTGGACAGTTAAACGTGAAAAATATAGTTGACAACCCTCTTTCGGGCAATTATCTTTTGTGATATTTTTTAGCCTGTATGGAAAGGCCGGGCAAATATGCTTCAGGCCTTTTTTATATATGGGATTTAAATAAAAACAAGAAAGGGGTGATTCAAATGATTTGTACAACGATTCGAAACGGGAAAGAGTGTCCTTTTATGACCGCTCAGGGGTGTTCCTACAATGGCGGGATTTGCCATGTGATTGTAGAGCAGTGTGAAGGCTGCAAACGCGGAGAGGAATTCTCCTCCGGCTGGTACTGCAATTCCTGCCCTGATCCTGCGTTGAAATGGAAAAACGGAAATTGCAATCTGGCAACGCATGTTTCTTCAACTGTTGCCGGAAAGAAAGCAAAAATAAATCCGCTCAAAGCATCCAAGAGAGGGAGCAGGTAATGTTGCTTGCGAATTACTGGTGAACCCCGCCTTCAGGTCAAAGCGGGGTTTTTGTTTTTTGGCCAGAGTGTTTCAATACCGGCCAGTTGGATGCAGATCGATACCAGTTCCATTGCCGATCTTATATCTTCCAGGGGTGGGAACGATGGGGCAATCCGAATATTCCGATCAAGGGGATCGGCCTGGTATGGGAATGCAGCCCCGGCGGCAGTCAGCTTGACGCCGGCATCGGATGCCATTTTTACCACTTTTTTTGCACAACCGGCCAGGGTGTTGATACTTACAAAATACCCTCCCAAAGGTTTTGACCACTGTGCGATATCTTTTCCAGCCAGTTCCTTTTCCAGTATCTCCTGAACCGCATTAAACTTTGGTTTTAAAATAGCAGCATGTTTTTTCATGTGGTTTTCGATGCCGACCATATCCTTGAAAAATTTTACATGGCGCAACTGATTGAGTTTATCCGGTCCGATGCTTTGATAGGCCATCTGCTTTTTCATAAAGGCCATATTTTTTCGACTGCCTGCCATTATTGCGATACCGCTCCCGGCAAAGCTTATCTTTGAGGTGGACCCGAAAATAAACACTCTTTCCGGGTTGCCTGCCTTTTTACAGGCTGTCAGAATATTTTTCAATTTGTCATGCGGGTGAATAAAATGATGGCCCACATAGGCATTGTCGTAAAAAATTCTGAAGTCCGAAGCCTTGGTGGACATCCCGGCAAGGCGGTCGACAACATCATCGCCGTAAACCGTCCCGGTCGGATTGCTATACATTGGAACACACCAGATGCCTTTGATCTGCTCATCTTCGGCGGCCAGCTTTTCAACCTGGTCCATGTCCGGCCCCTTATCGGTCATGGCAATCGGCAGCATTTTGATATTCAGATATTCACAGATAAAAAAGTGACGGTCATAGCCCGGGCTCGGGCATAAAAATTTTATTTGCGGCAATTTTATCCAGGGAATGCCGTCTTCAGTTACACCATGGAGCATGGCCCGCATAAGGGTATCATGCATCATGCTCAGGCTGGCATTCCCGCCGATGATCACCTCGTCCGGTTCCACATCCAGGTATTCCGAAAAAAGTGCCCTGGCTTCGGGTATTCCATCCATCCCACCGTAGTTGCGGCAGTCGGTACCATCTTCGGTCCGATAGTCACCACTTCCGACACAATTTAACATTTCCATCGAAAGATCGAGCTGTTCAGGGCAAGGTTTACCCCGTGTCATGTCAAGCTGCATTCCTTTTAATTTGAATTCGTTATACCGTTTTGTAAGCTGCTCTTTGAGGCGATTCCGTTTTTCGGGGTCAAGCTGTTTTAATCTCATTGCCATCTATTTCCTGTAAATTTTATCGACTCTGGGTCGTTACCGTGATCCATACGCTGCCGGTCAGAGTACCGCCGTTACTTCTTCAGAGGTTCTTAGATAAAAAACGCTAAGCGGTTAAAACAAAATTAACATATTATTATAGCACTTCATTAATTTTATATCAACTTGTTCTTGCAATTTTATTGGTTTGTTATTAATGATTATAGGTTACAATTCAATTTTCAGTTTTTTGAAAATTGTGTTAATCGCACAGATAAAGACTTTAAAAATCATATAATACTACATGTCTTTTTTTAGAAAACTAACAAAAACGCTTGAATCCGACAGCCGGGAGGGTACGATCAATATTGCCCGTGCCAGCAAATGGACGCTTTATTTTGTCCTGATCGGCATTATTGCAGGCCTCGGGTCGGTTGTTTTCCATTATCTCTGCCAATTGGGGCTTCATTATTTCATGGATCTTGCGGCCGGATATCGTCCGCCATCGCCGGCCGGTGAACGCCATCTGCTGTCGCCCACCAGTACGCCGTTTAACCGATGGATTCTTTTTTTCCTTCCGGCGGCAGGGGGAATTATCAGCGGCTGGATTGTTTATACCTTTGCGCCGGAAGCGGAAGGACACGGCACCGATGCCGCGATTAATTCCTATCATGCGGCAGGCGGCTTTATCCGCAGCCGGGTCCCCGTGATTAAGACCATTGCGTCGGCCATTACCCTGACAACCGGGGGCTCAGGTGGAAGAGAAGGGCCCATCGCCCAGATCGGGGCCGGATTTGGATCATTTCTGGCAACGAAACTGAAGCTGTCTGCAAGGGAGCGGCGGATCATGATGGCCGCCGGCATCGGGGCCGGCGTCGGCAGCATTTTCCGGGCGCCGTTAGCGGGTGCGCTGTTTGCCGCCGAAGTTCTTTACAGGGACCCGGAGTTTGAATCCGAAGTGATTATCCCGGCTGGTATCTCCTCGGTGGTGGCCTATTGCCTGTTCTGCCTGTTCTTCGGCTGGGGGTCTTTGTTTGAATCACCGGACTTTGTTTTCAGGAACCCCTTGGAACTGGGGCCCTATATTGTTCTGGCACTGGTGCTGGTCTTTACCGGCGTGCTTTATATAAAATCGTTTTACGGTATTACCCACCTGTTTAAATCATTTAAAATCCCCAATCATATCAAACCCGCCATCGGCGGTCTGTGCACCGGTGCCATCGGATTTTTTTTACCCCAGACCCTGGCTTTCGGCTATGGGTATGCCCAGCAGGCACTGCACAGCGAACTGACCATTCCGTTTTTGCTGTGTTTGGCCTTTGGCAAGATTCTCACCACTTCCTTTTCCATCGGTTCCGGCGGCAGCGGCGGGGTATTCGGCCCGTCCATTGTCATAGGCGGGGCCATGGGCGGTGTGGTGGGCCAGATATTTCATCAAATAATGCCCGGAGTCGTCACGGCACCCGGGGCCTTTGTCGTTGTCGGGATGGCCGGTTTTTTTACGGCGGTTTCCAACACGCCGATTTCCACGATTATTTTTGTCAGTGAAATGACCAACTCATATCATCTGCTACTGCCAAGTTTATTGGTGTGTTCGGTGGCCTATATGGCCTCAAGGAAGTGGACGATTTACATTAAACAGGTCAAAAGCAAAATTGACTCGCCAGCCCATACCGGTGATTTTTTTATCGATATTCTGCAAACCATTCGGGTCAAGGATTTGATGCAGCAGGTGAAAAAGGTAGAGCTGATTCCTCAAGACATGCCGTTTATCGAGTTTAAACAATATTTTTCCGCTACCAAGCAGCACTATTTCCCGGTGATGGACAAAGATGGCCGGCTCATCAGTATTTTTTCCAGCACGGATGTCCGGGCAGTCCTTTTTTCCAGTGATATAGAACACCTGGTGGTCATGAAGGATATCGGCAATCCGGATATCATCGTAACCACAATGGCAGACGACCTCAACACGGTGCTGCAAAAATTTACCATCAAAAATATCGACAGTCTGCCCGTGGTTCAAGAAGATGACCGCGGTATCCTGATCGGCATGCTCAACCGGAGAGAAGTCATCAATTTTTACAACCGAAAGCTTCGGGAAATGAAAAACAAAGCCGAAAAATAAACGGCCCCCGGCAATTTGCCTGACTAATCAAAAAATAAATGACAAATCAGAAACAACTTCAGACTATTGGATATCGGAATTTGTTTGTAATTAGGAATTTCCGGCTTGTCCGCCCCTGGTGGGTTTATCCGGTTCTGGAAAGTACCCCTAACGGCTGATCATAGCAGACCTTCATCAGAAATAACCCCTGTGGCGGAGCGGTTGCCCCGGCCCGGCCGCGGTCTTTGGACAGAAGAATATCTTTAACATCATCTGCCATGGTGCTGCCCAGACCCACATTTACGAGGGTGCCTACGATATTTCTGACCATAAACCGCAAAAATCCATTGGCCTGAATTTCAAAAATAAGGTATCCGTCTTTTTTTTCAGTCAAACCGATTTGATAAATGTTTCTGACGGTATGCGCGCGCGGACTGCCGGTGCCTTCAAACGCCTTGAAATCATGCTCGCCTTTCAGATGAACCATGGCCGACCGCATGGCGAAACGATCCAGGTCCCGGGGAATAAACCATGCATAGTGATAACCGATGGCTCTGGGAACCTTCCGATTCCAGATTCGGTAATTATAAATCTTGGAACGGGCCTCGAACCGGGCGTGAAACGATTCAGCCACCACCTGGCAGGTACGGATCACGATATCGTCGTCCAAAAGGCTATTTAAGGCCCTTTGAAATTCATCTGGTCCTAGGCGGCTGTGACAGCGAAAGTTGGCTGTCTGGCCAAAAGCGTGGACCCCGGCATCTGTCCGCCCTGAACCGACAAGGGTGATCTTTTCATTGCATATTTTGCATAAGGCCCGTTCGATGTCTCCCTGGATCGTCCGGTCCCTAAGCTGGCGCTGCCACCCGTGAAAGCGGGTGCCGTCATATTCGATGGTGAGTTTAAAATTTTTTCGCATGGCTGGATAAAATATTATGGTTATCCACAAAGCTAAAGTGATAATTGCCCAAACTTCTGAATATATTGTAATTTTAATTCAAATCGGCTTTTCGACAAATTGTCAGTATTTTTAATGTATAACGCACATTCCGCACCTGGGGGGTAATAATTTTAGAATTATAAAATATCATGCAAACAAAATAATTGTCAATTTTAGTAGACATTTACAATTTCTTGATCCATAATAGACTCAAAATTGTATCTGGAGGTCGTTTATGGATCAGATCAATGTGATTACGAAGAAAGTTGATGTC
>CAZFXX010000096.1:0-10008 GCA_964522985.1 uncultured Desulfobacteraceae bacterium | reverse complement strand
GTTTACAATCCCGGGCAGGCAGGCGACATGGGCCACCTGGGAAAGGGCCTCTTCCTGCCTCATCTTATTGGCAAGGGCCGGGCTGGTATAAATCCTTCCCGGCACATTCATATCACCGGTTTTGGGAATCTCCCAGCAATAATCAGTGATTTTTATCAGTTCAACGGTCATGGCATCCCCCTATACATCAAAAATAACCTGTGCACGCCATCCGCCGGCTACAGGCCCGGCTTCGGCCCGATGATAGGTAACCGCCTTGATTTCCCGATTTATCGTATGTCTTTTTTCCGTGTACAGGTCATATTGCAAAATTGCGCTTACCGTGTATTTACCGATGGATAAAATTTTTACCGAACAAACCAGCCTTGCTTTGCCGTTCCAGAAATACAAAAGCTCCCGCAGCCAGTTGATCATCAGATCGGCCCAGTCCAGGCCCGTAACTGACAAAGTCAACTCGGCCCGACACTCAATATGGCTGCCGCCGGCAATGATATCAAAGAGGGCCAGGCCCGCATTGGCAAACAACTGGGATGAATCATGGCCCCGAACCCGAATACCTAGGTCCGCCGTATGGTCGATCAAATAGTAGGTCATGTTTTGCTCATCCAAAAACAAGCTCCCCGGTCCGGCCAGTGCTGTAACCGCCCAGGGCTTCCACCCTTTGTTTAAAACGATCGGTATTGATAGTGTCCAGCAGCACCCGGATATTCGGGGTTTTAAAATAGATTTCCGGAATCACCAGATCGTATTGTTCGGTGATCACCGGGATAAAATCCAGTTTAAGGGCCTTTGCCGCCGCATAAATACCCAGCCCCACATCCACCATGCCGCCGAGCACAGCCACAGCCACCGACATATGGGTAAATTCATCATTTTCATATCCTGCAATATCACCGGGATCAATGCCCAGCCGATCCAGTTGAAAATCCAGCAGAACCCGGGTCCCCGAACCGGCCTGGCGATTGACAAAGCTGATATCGTCACGGCTCAAATCCTCGATGCCCTTGATATTTTTAGGATTACCCGGTGCCACCATGAGCCCCTGGTCCCGGTCCACTAGATTGACCAGCTTCACCTTGATGCCCGGCAGGTATTTTTGAATATACGAGATATTGTAGGTGCCATCCGATGGATCCAGAAGGTGGGAACCGGCCAGATGACACACCCCTTTTTTAATGGCCATCAGGCCACCCATACTGCCCACATGGCTGGATGACAGCGTAATGTGGCCGTGTCCTCCCGCCTTTATCTCATCGGCCATCACATCCAGTGTATTGTCATGACTGCCCACCACCACGATGGTATTTTTGATGGCCGGCAGGGGACAAAGCAATTCCGCCGTTACCGGCTCGCTCTCTTTCAGGCCTTCCATATTATTGGGCACCCGGATGATGCCGTGGGCTTCGGTAATGGTGGTGATACACCCGGCCCCCCGGGGCAGGGGTGTTGCCACGACCCTGTCGCCCACCGTGCCGAGTTTGACCCGCAAAAATTCTTCCACACCCAGCTTGGAGGCAATTTTCCGTGCCGGTTCCACGGCAATCTCGGCTCTGGATATCGGCGGTTGCCCTAGCATACTGCTGATCAGGGGACCGGCAAACTGCTCAAAGGCCACAATGGTCGAAACAGGATATCCGGGCATGCCGAAAACAGGCATTTCATTCACTTTCCCGATAATGACCGGTTTTCCCGGCATGATGGTGACACCATGCACCAGCACCTCTCCCAGGTCGTCGATCACCTGCCGGGTATAATCAGCAGAGCCTGCCGATGAGCCCCCCACCGTCATTATCAACTGATACCCCCCGTCAGACGCGTTCTTAACCACCTGTTTTATCTTTTCGGAATCATCGGGTACTTTTGCATGTCGGACATACTCGGCCCCGCACCCTTCAGCCAGTTTTCCCAGAATATAGGAGTTTGACTCAAGCACCTGGCCGGGGGCCAGCTCCGGCACATCAATGTTTTCCCAGTCCACAAGTTCCGAGCCGGTGGGGATGATGAGTATTTTCGGTTTTTTCCTCACCGCCATGGAAAAAATCCCGCCGGAAAGAAGGGCCCCTACACAGTAAGGCGTGATCACATGATTTCTCGGAAACAGCAGCTCGGTGGCAACGATATCCTCCCCCATCTTTCGCACATTCTGCCAGGGAAACGCCGGCGCTTCGATTTCCACCCGGCCGTCACCCACATCGTTCACATGTTCAATCATGATTACGGTATCGGTATTTTCCGGAAGCACATGACCGGTATTTACCGGAAAGGCGTCTTTGCCCATCACCAGCGTTTTCGGATTGCCCTCACTGGCACCGAATGTGGCTTCAGCCATTACCGCAATGCCGTCCATGGCCGCCGAATGAAACCCCGGGGATGAAAACACGGCCTCCACGGGCCGGGCCAGTACCCTGCCTACGGCATTGGGTACCAAAATGGTCTCAACACCAAGAACACCGGACAGATCAAAGGCCTTAAACATAATTTCACGAGCCTCTTCCAGCGTTTTCATTTTTAGATAAATATTACGATGCATGATCGTTTCTCTCCTTGATATCAGAATTTAAACAAAAAAAATTGAGTAACCGTTCACAATGGTCGGTTCACGGTTACTGTGACTGCAGAAAGTACTCCAGGAGCTGCGACATAGCCGACAGCTCGTCCTTGTGCGCCAGTGCCCTGCGGATTTTAAGGACTTCCTGATATTCATCGCTGCTTAGCAGACGCTCTTCTTTGCGGGTGCCGGACTTCTGGATATGAATAGCCGGCCAGATTCTCTGCTCGGCACATTTGCGGCTGAGCACCAGATCCATGTTGCCGGTGCCTTTGAATTCCTGAAAAATAATATCGTCCATGCGGCTGCCGGTATCCACAAGGATAGTCGCCATGATGGTCAAAGAGCCGCCGTCTTCAATGTTGCGGGCCGTGCCGAAAATTTTACGCGGCACCACCATGGCACTGGCCCCCAGACCGCCGGTAAGGGTGCGGCCGTGGCTTCGTGTTTCCGCATTAAACGCCCGGGCCATCCGGGTCAGCGAATCAATGAGCACCACGGTATCCCGGCCGACTTCGGACCAGTGCAATGCCGCCTGCAGGGCCAGACGGGTCATGCGCATATGCTGGGCCACACTCTGGTCAGACGAAGAGAAAAGGATATGGGCATTTTTGAGCCCGCGTTTAAAATCGGTGACCTCTTCGGGCCGCTCATCCACCAGAAGGACATACACATCAACTTCAGGATAATTTAAAGCCAGGGCATTGGCCATGTGTTTTAACAGGGATGTTTTCCCGGCTTTGGGTGGTGAGATAATGAGCCCCCGCTGGCCTTTGCCCATGGGCACGATCAAGTCCAGAGCCCGGCCCATCAAGTCATCGGGCCCCATTGTCATTTTCAGCCGCTCCAGTGGGTTGATGCTGGTCTGGCTCTGAAACGGGACCAGTGTTCCCCATTCGGAGATGGGCATTTTATTGATGGTCTCAATGTCGGAAAGCTTCAAATTCTCGCTGCCCGGCTTTCCTTTTGCCCCGGTTCCCTCGATAAAAACGCCCTCCTGAAGGCGGTTTTTCTGTATCATGAAGGCCGGGACAAAGGTGTCCGCCGATCCCGGCAAAAAGTTGTTTTCAAGGCTTCGTAAAAAACCGAATCCCCGGTCTAAAATTTCCAGATATCCTTTAACAAGTTCCAACGAATTAACTCCTGTGGCTATGAGGCATATATATTACCTCGATTATTATAGTATCCCGAACCACGTGCCCGAGATGTTGATATGAGATTACCTTCATCCTTTGTCAAAATATTTGATTTTTTCCCACCAGAACATGGGAGCGATTTGCAATTCGGTGCTTGCTATTTGCGGCGTACGCCTTTTTAATAGCGCCGGTTTATCCGGCATGGGTGAGCAGCTGTAAAAAATCCTACACGATCAAATCGTTATTAATTTTGCCACAGCAATGAGTCGATGTCAAAGAGAAACGACACGACCTTCCGCACCTGCCTTGGGAAAACAGCTATTGGGTGTGATATAATCGAGTGGTGTATGGTTAGATAGCGCTTGAATTTTACTCATATTTGACAACACCAGCAAACCATGCTCTATTGGGCAAAAGATAAATATTTTGACAATGCATGAATGCTATGAGTTGTGGCAGTGACAAAAAAATCCTTTTCCCACTACTTAAACCGCATATCTCACGACTTTATTAAATAAACAGATACCTGAAAGGAAATAGATGTTTGATATCATTAAACAATTCTTCGGCGCCACCACTGCCGACAATCCGACGAATACAGATCAAAATACAGCCCACGACGTCCGCGTTGCGGCATGCGCACTGTTTATGGAAATGGGACGCATCGATGAAACCTTTACCGATGCGGAGACAGCAAGGGTTCTTTCGATCTTAAAAGAAAAATACAACCTCACGGAAGAACACGCCGAGGCCCTGATGATTCGGGCAGACAGGGAATTGGAAAAAAGTGTGGATCTGTGGCAGTTTGCCCGCCTGATCAACGAGAACTATTCTGTCCGGGAAAAACGCGACATCATTGAAATCCTGTGGCAGATTGTTTTTGTTGACGGACAGATGGACAAATATGAAAATTACCTGATGCACAAACTGTCAAAGCTGTTGCGGTTGTCCCACGATCAACTCATCGAAGCCAAACAAAACGTGATTCACTCCCAAGCGGCCGCCGTGTAAGACGGCCCTACCGTGAAACAATTAATCCCCCGGATAAACCGGAGATAAAGGATTTTGGCCCAACACACCGGTTATTATGATTTTACAATAAAAAAAACGCTGTCGAAAATTGTCGACAGCGCTTTTTTTATTTTGACAGAATACTGGCTGATAAAAAATATTTAAAAATCAAAACTGGTGCCGACACGGAAGTTCCGTCCCCGGGAGGGGAAGCCGATTTCCTCTTCGTAATCCTGATCAAAGAGGTTGTCCACTTCCGCATAAATACAGTACTTATCCTTAAAGGTCCGGGATACCCGGGCATTCATGGTAAAATGGTCATCGGTTTCAACGACTTCGTCATCCGGCTTGGCTGTTGTTGGAAGGTTGTCATAGACCCCATCCACATAGATACCCTGCACATCGAGTACCACCAGCAGTTTTGGAATCAGTGCATTGAAACCAATGCCCAATTTATTTTCCGGAACGCCGATCACATCATCGGTCACGCTTTTGTCACTTTTATTTTCCGCATCGATATAGGTGTAATTGAGATTCATCTTGAAATATTCGCAAAAAACGATATCCAGCGAGGTTTCAAACCCCAGCATGGAGACCTCCTCCACATTGTCATACAACTCGACACCGGTGTAATCATCCTCGTAATAATCCCGCGAAATCCAGTCGGATATGTCGTGATAAAATCCTGAAAAATCGGCGGTAACCCGGCTGCCAAACCGCCGAGAGATTCCCAGTGTATAGTTGATGCTTTTTTCCGTAGAAAGCTCTGGGTTGCCCCCCTGGGATGAATAGAGTTCAAACAACGCCGGGAACCGGGTCTTGCGGGCCACTGACCCGTAGACCTGGGCCTTTTCCAAGTCCCAAGTGAAGCCGATCATGGGGTTGATTTCATCCATTGTATCGGGGATCTCTTTGTCCTCCTGCCACTTATAGTCATAGACTTTGGGAACAACTTCTTCAAAAACGTAGTCTTCCGCCTCATCCACATTGAACCAGTCATAGGAAACGCCAGCATACAAGGACAGCCCGCTTTGGGTAAAAAACTCCTGCTCCGTGCCCACCGACCCGGTGTAGGAAACGTATTCATTATAGGGCAGGCCTTCACCACTGCGGCCTTCATGAGTATCCCGGCGATAATGAAAGGACAAATGGCCCATATGGGGTTCTGCCAGTGAGAAATCCGCAAACAGGGACCCGCCGAAAAAATCGTCCTTGTATGATGATGTGGCAATTTCCGTGTCATAATCCGGGCCATCATAGGCCTCATACTCATCTTCGTGATTATGGTAAAAGAGCTTGCCCCGTAAGGTCAGCCAATCGGAAACCGCCTGTTTTCCGCTCAAGTCGACACCCCAATCGCGAAATTCGGTAAACCTTGCAAAGGTGGAAAAACCAGGTTTATCGCCCTTATAATTCCAAGCCTTATATTTATTTGTAGCAGGCGGATGCCCCAGTTCCGAATCCATGATGTGGAAACTCACAAAATATTCGGCATCCGGTGAGGGTGTGATCCCGGCCCGGGCCCAGAAACGGTCTTTTTCAAAATCAGAATTTTCTCGGAAGCCGCCGTCTTCGTGGACACCGTCCCTGTCAAGCATCCATTTACCTTTACGCGTTGCCGTTTCCGGTTCAAAATCATCGGAAAGCCGCCACCCGTCGGATTCTTCATGGGAGTAGCTCAGCCAGTAATTCACGGCCCCGATCTGGTTGCCATGGGAAAGTTCGGTTTTCCAGGTATTGTTCTCACCGACCTCCCCTTTCAAGTGAAAGGTCGGCTTTTCGGTCCCTTTCTTTGTAATCACGTTGATAACCGCTATTTGTGCGTTGGCCCCGTACAATACGGAGGGCGCGTTTTTTGTGATTTCAATCCTGGAAATAATGCCCACAGGGATCTGATCCAGACTGAGTTTTCCATAATAGGTCTCATAATAGGGTATGCCGTCAATGAGAAAAAGGCTTTTTTCCTGGGAAAATCCATGCACACTGATCTCCGGCTCGTTTTTCATCCCCCGAGTCATGGTGATGCCCGGTGCAAACTGCAGGACATCCGCCACTGTCTTACTGTTTGTGGCTTCTATCTGTTCCGCGGTTATGCTATCGGAAATACCGATATCGGCCACACCGATTTTTTCCCCGGTAACAACAATCTCACCTAACGTAAACGTATCCTGCGGTTCAGCCTCCGCAGCGAAAAGATTCCCGGCAAATATGCCCAGGCAAAAAATCCCGGCCAGTAAATAACGTCCCAACATTGTGTGCCCCTCCTTGTTTAGAAATTAAATTTTAAGTGCGACTTTATTTTGAGAGATTATATAAAACGTCGTATTTTGCTATTTTGGTTATTTGTTGTCAAGAATATTTTAGAGTTATCCATTTAAAAGAATTATATAACTTATAAGAACCAAAAATAACCATAAATTTGTTTCTTATTGCTGACAAAAAGATAATTTGATACGCTTATCTCATATTTTTCACTATATCAATCCCAACCAAAATACACATTTTCCATTATCCTGGATTTTTATATTCATCCAACAATTTTTACGTCATTTTTAGAAATTATAAGTTTTTATTATCCCTTATTAGCTGTGCTGTTTATAAATCAACTATTATATTGACATTATCTTACCCATTCTTATATAACAGCCATGCTCGAATTAATGTCCTGAACTTCATGGTTAAAACAAATACGGTGCTAAATCACCACGGGGCAAACATGATAGAAAAAATCAAACTGAAATCTGTTTTCACCAAGACCGCACAAGGTCTGCTGTTCATCCTGATGTCACTGTTTTTCATATCTTGGGATGCCATGGCAGACACCCCACGCGCCATCACGGACATGGCCGACCGCCGGGTCACCCTGCCCGATAAAGTCAACCGAATCATTCCCACCTTTAAACCGGTTACCCTGTGCCTTTTGTCCCTGGGACTCCAGGACAAAATCGTCGGCATCGATTCTCATTCCAAAAGGGACAAACTGACACGGGCTGTTTTTCCTGAAGTTGCCACTCTAAAAGGCGTCGGCAGCAAATCCACCGGGCTAAATTTTGAAACCATTGTCTCTTTAAAGCCGGATCTTGTTGTACTATACGCCCAAAAAGACGGGACCGTCCTGGCCCATCGCTTAGAAACCCTGGGCATTGCATCCATCATTATTTTGCCGGAAAGTTTTGAAAATGTTAAAAAATCCCTTCGGGTGATAGCCATGGCCACAGGCCAGCCTGAACGGGCGGAAAAAACCGTGAAAGTAATGGACGACATACTGACACAGGTGGCAGCCAGGATCAAAACCATTGACCCGGCTAAAAGAAAAACCGGGTATTTTGCGTCGCCCCGGGGTCTTTTCAGCACTGCGGCCGGCAATATGCTCCAGGATGATATTTTATACCGGGCCGGTGTGGTCAATGTGGCCCACGAGCTGAAGGGATATTTCCAGGATATTTCTCCGGAGCAGTTCATCACCTGGAATCCGGATATTTTAATCCTGTCCCGAAGTCTTGGCCGACGGACGCTGGAGCGGTTAAGTGGTCCGGCATTAAGCCAGGTCGGTGCCATCCGGACAAAAGCAGTCTACCGGTTTCCCTGCAACATTGCCCCATGGGATTTTCCCTCCCCGTTGTCGGCACTGGGCACGCTCTGGGTGGCGAAAAAAGCCTATCCCGATCTGTTTGCCGATATGGACATGGAAAAACAAAGTGAGCTGTTTCATCAGAAACTTTTTGGCAAAACCTTCCAGGCCCTGGGCGGGACCCTCGATGATGCCATATACCGGGACGCTGCCAATTGATCGCTATTCCCCGGTATCCTTTGAAAAAAAGCCCACGCACAATCCCGGTTTTGTGTGTGCTGCTGGCTGTGCTGTTTTTCGGCTCTCTGCTGGCGGGCCGGTTTAAAATAACCATTTCGGAAATCATTGCCATCGTATCAAGCCTCCTGCCCGGCAACAGCCTTTCCCAGGATCTTATTTCCCAAAAACTGGTTTTTCTGTGGATACGGCTGCCACGGTGCATCATGGCGGTTATGGTGGGTACGGGACTGTCGGTGTCAGGGGCTGTTTACCAGGCCCTGTTCAGGAACCCGCTGGTGTCCCCGGACATTCTGGGGGTGGCGGCAGGCTGCACCTTTGGCGCGGCCCTGGGGATTATTCTGCCCGGTGATTCTTTTTACCTGGTGCAGGCGATGGCCTTTGGTTTCGGCCTTATAGCCGTGTCCATGGCCGTGGGCATTGCCCGGCTCATATCCATAAAGCCCGTTATTGTAATGGTTCTGGCCGGCATGGTGGTGCTTTCCTTTTTTAATGCGCTACTGATGATCCTCAAATACTTTTCAGATCCCTATGATGAACTGCCGAGCATTGTTTTCTGGATCATGGGGAGCCTAACCCGGGTGACCTGGAACGACCTTTACATTACCGCTCCGGTGACCTGCTGCGGGCTCGGACTGTTCATGCTGCTCCGCTTCAGACTCAATATTCTCTCACTGGGGGATGTCCAGGCCCAGTCCCTGGGGATGAACCCTTTTGTTTTCAGGCTGATGCTGATCCTTGTCAGCTCTTTCATGGTGGCCCTCACCGTGGCCACCTGCGGCCAGATATGCTGGATCGGCCTGATTATCCCGCATATGGCCAGAACCCTTGTGGGCCCTGAACATGAAAACATGATTCCCATAACGGCCCTGCTGGGGGCTATTTTCATGCTGGCGGCAGACGGATTAGCCCGGTCCGTCACCGCCGCCGAGATCCCGGTAGGCATCATCACGGCCCTTACCGGTGCACCGATTTTTGCCTTTCTGCTATACAAAAACAGGGGAAGCGGATGGCTGTAAAACTGGAATGCAGGTGTGTTACGTTCCGATACGGAAAAACTGATATTCTCCATGATATCTCTTTTTCCGTTGAACCCGGCTCTTTCTGTGCGATTCTCGGCCGGAACGGCTCGGGTAAAACCACCTTGCTCCACTGCCTCAACGGCATCCACAAACCGCACCAGGGGGAAATCCGCATCAACGGCAATACCATTGCTGGCATGACCCGAAACCAGATCGCCAGACACATCAGCCTGGTTCCCCAGGAGCACCTGGAAATATTCCCGTTCAAGGTGATCGATGTGGTGGTCATGGGCCGTGCCCCGTTTATCGGCATGACCCGTACCCCCTCACACAATGATTATGACCTGGCCCTGGAGGCCTTGAAAACCCTCAACGCCCAGAGACTGGCCACGTGTAATTTCAACAGGATCTCCGGTGGGGAAAGACAAATTGCCATGCTGGCCTGCGCCCTTGTTCAGACCAGTGACATCATGCTCCTGGACG
>CAZFXX010000095.1:0-10113 GCA_964522985.1 uncultured Desulfobacteraceae bacterium | reverse complement strand
GCATCCCAGGAAATAGAGATTCGGAAAGAGAATTTGGTCACTTAATTCTTAACTTTGTGTTTTTAATTTTAAAAAAAATGGGAATTGGTTTTTTAAAATGGTCAATAGCCATAAGACCCGGCCTTACGGAATTTTAAATCAAAACACCATAAGGCCTGTTGCCGATTTTGAGCTTTTTTAACCGTTTTTATTGCAAACTACCAGGGTGATACAGCCCGAACTATCGATTTTCTTTATAAAAAGATAGAGCGGAGCGATACCACAAGTTTTCACTATTCACTATTCAATTTATGTGGGTGTGTTATGAAATTTCACGGAACAACGATATTGGCCCTTCGCCATAAGGGCAGGCTTGCCGTTGCCGGTGACGGCCAGGTGACACTGGATACCAGCGTGGTAAAGCATTGTGCGAGAAAAGTCAGAAGAATCTATCACGACAAAATAATCGTGGGATTTGCCGGTGCAACGGCCGATGCCCTGAACCTTTCCGAACGTCTGGAAGCCAAGCTGGAAAGGTATAACGGCAATCTTACCCGAGCTGCCGTTGAACTGGCCAGAGACTGGCGAACGGATAAATTCCTGCGGCGTCTGGAAGCGCTTATGATTGCGGCCGATGATACCCGTATGTTTTTAATATCGGGCAACGGCGATGTCATGGAACCGGACCAGGGGATTGCGGCCATCGGGTCCGGGGGCGTACCGGCCCAGGCTGCAGCGACGGCCCTTGTGGGCAATACGGATCTGGATGCCCGTAAAATTGTGGATGAGGCAATGAAAATCGCAAGCTCAATCTGTATCTATACCAATGACAAAATTACCGTAGAAGAAATGTGAGGTATAAAGGTTTATAAATACACTGACTGCAGAGGTTTATTAATTTAATTTAACCGGATGCCTTTCCGGCATCTGTGATACAAAAGAAGATCATGAGTGAACTAAAACCATCTGAAATCGTAAATGCACTCGATAAATACATTATCGGGCAAAAGAATGCCAAACGCTCTGTTGCAATTGCCTTGCGGAATCGCTGGCGCAGGCAACAGGTTCCCGAAGAGCTTCGGGATGAAATTGCACCCAAGAATATTATTCTGATCGGTCCTACCGGTGTGGGTAAAACGGAAATTGCCCGTCGCTTGTCTTTACTGACTGATTCTCCTTTTAGTAAAGTGGAAGCTTCTAAATTTACCGAAGTGGGGTATGTCGGCCGTGATGTGGAATCCATGGTAAGAGACCTTGTAGAACTGACGGTTAACAAGCTAAAGTCCGGTGAGCAGGAGGCTGTCAAGGCCAGGGCCGGAAGGATCGCAGAAGAACGAATGCTGGACCTTCTGCTTCCCAAACCGCGGGCGGGCAGTGCTGGAAGTAAAGAGGGCGCCGGGGAAGGCACCATCGAACTGGTTCAGCACAATGAGGAAACAGCCGGCCCCTCTACCCGTGAAAAGCTCAGGGAGATGCTGCAGGCCGGGAAGTTGGATAAGCGCTACGTTGATCTGGATATGCCCGAAAAATCCATGCCCATGGTAGAGGTTTTTTCAAACGTTGGCATGGAGGAGATGGGCATTAATTTTAAGGATATGCTCGGCGGGCTCATGCCGCGAAACACGAAACGGAGAAAAGTCCGGGTGCCCGAGGCCCTAACATCCATGGCCCAGGAAGAGGCCCAGAATCTTGTGGATATGGATAAAGTGATCGAAAAGGCTGTTGAGAAAGTAGAACAGACCGGTATCATTTTTCTGGATGAAATCGATAAGATTGCGGGCCGTAACGGCAGCAACAGTCCGGATGTATCCCGGGAAGGGGTTCAGCGGGATCTGTTGCCCATTGTGGAGGGCTCTACCGTCAATACAAAATACGGCCCGGTTAAAAGCGATCATATTCTGTTTATCGCATCGGGTGCTTTCCACACTGTCAAACCATCGGATCTGATCCCTGAGCTCCAGGGAAGGTTTCCCATCCGGGTTGAGCTGGATTCTCTGGGGTGCAAAGAATTTGTACGGATTCTTACCGAACCCCGTAATGCGCTGCTGCTTCAATATCTGGCACTTTTAAGAACCGAAGGTGTTGAAGTGGTTTTTGAAGACGATGCAGTGGCGGAAATCGCTGCAATTGCCGAAGAGGTCAATGAACATACCGAAAATATCGGGGCCAGGAGACTGCATACGCTGATGGAGTGCCTGCTTGAAGATATCCTGTTTGAAGCGCCGGATATCAATGAGAAAAAGATCATCATCGATTCCGGATATGTGAATGCCAAATTAAAAGATATCAAGAATGATGAAGATCTGAGCCGGTATATTTTGTAGTTCGGTAACTTTAGGGCTCGCGCAAAAAATAATTTTACATTTTAAGCGCCGATGCAGCCTGCCTGGCTTTGTTGCGAAAGCTCAGAATATGCCGGATATTCTTGTGCCCTGGCGCCTTGCCAACCGGATGCCCAATACTAAAAATTTGCAAACTTATTTTTGCGAAAACCCTTAGATGAGAAGATACGATGTCTAATGTAGCGGATATCCTGATTGAAGCCCTGCCGTACATGCGCAAATTTCATGGTATGACCATTGTGATAAAATATGGTGGCCATGCCATGGTTGATGAACAATTGAAAATCGATTTCGCCCGTGATATTACGCTGATGAAAATCATTGGAATCAAGCCGGTTGTGGTCCACGGCGGCGGACCCCAGATTAATTTGGTTCTGGAGCGGATGGGTATCAGCCCTAAATTTGTAAGGGGCATGCGCCTGACCGATGCCGAGACAATGGATGTGGTGGAGATGGTGCTGGGAGGCAAGGTCAACAAAGCGATTGTGGCTCAGATCAACCAGCAGGGGGTAAAGGCAGTGGGCCTGAGCGGTAAGGACGGTGGATTGATTACCGCCAGAAAGCTTAAGGCTGTCAGACAGGACGAGGGCGACAAGCCGCCCGAGATCATTGATCCCGGTCTGGTGGGGCAGGTTACAGGCATTAACGCTGAAATTATCAATACGCTCACCGAAAAAGATTTTATACCAATCATTGCGCCGGTCGGGGCCGGAGAAGGTGGGGAGACTTACAATATCAATGCCGATCTGGTGGCCTGCCATGTGGCCAGGGCCCTTAAGGCCGGCCGGTTGATATACCTTACAGATGTTGATGGCGTTCTTGATGATCAGGGGAAACTGATTTCTTCTATTGACGGCAGTGATGTGGATGATTTTTTGAAAAAAAAGATTATATCCGGCGGAATGATTCCAAAAATTGAATTTGCAGTGGATGCCATTAAAAACGGTATTGAAAAAGTCCATATTTTAAATGGTAAAAGACGGCATTCCTTATTGCTTGAGCTTTTTACCGACCGGGGAATCGGCACGGAAGTTACCATGTAGCTATATTTAACAGAAAGAATCTGTCATGGATGACGACATTATTAGACAGGCGGACCAGGTAATTGCAAAGACCTACCAGCGGATTCCGATTACCCTTACCCGGGGAAAGGGGTGCAAACTATGGGATATCAAGGGCCGTTGCTATACGGACTTTTTGGCCGGTATTGCGGTCTGCAATTTGGGCCATGCCCATCCGGAAATTGCAAAAACCCTGGTGCAGCAGGCTGAAACGCTTTTACATGTTTCCAATCTTTACTATACGGTCCCCCAGACCCGCCTGGCAACCTGGCTGACCGCAAACAGTTTTGCAGACAGGGCTTTTTTCTGCAATTCCGGAGCCGAGGCCAACGAGGCCGCCATCAAGTTGGCCCGCAAGTTTTTTTATGAAAAAGGCGAGAAAAATCGCCATCGTATTATTGCCATGGACCAATCTTTCCACGGCCGGACCATGGCAACCCTTTCAGCCACAGGGCAGGAAAAGATCAGGAAAGGATTTGAACCGGTTTTACATGGCTTTGAGTTTGTATCTTTCAATGATATCGATGCCCTGAGAAAAAAAATAGGTCCTGAAATCTGCGCTGTAATACTGGAACCGATACAGGGTGAAGGCGGCGTGCGAATACCGGATAAAGATTATCTCCGGAAGGTCAGAAAACTGTGCGATGAGACCGGCACCCTGCTTATTTTTGATGAAATACAAACGGGAATCGGGCGTACCGGGAAATTGTTTGCATATGAGCATTTTGGCATTGAGCCCGATATCATGACCCTGGCCAAGGCGCTTGCCAATGGTTTGCCCATAGGGGCCATGCTGTCTGTCGAGCATGTGGCTGCTGCTTTCGGCCCCGGGTCCCATGCTTCCACCTTTGGGGGAACACCGATTGTGAGTGCGGCTTCCCTTGCAACGCTTACGGTACTCAAGGAAGAACATATAATCGAGCATTGTGACCGGGTCGGAGCGTATTTTAAGGAAAAACTTTTCTGGCTGAAAGAACACCATCCAATGGTGGCAGATGTGCGGGGGATGGGACTGCTGCTGGGCATGGAACTCAAAACGGCGGGGGCACCCATAGTTGATGCATGTCGGGGCAATGGTTTTCTGATTAACTGTATTCAGGATAAAGTCCTGCGGTTTGCACCGCCGCTGATCATTACAAGAGAAGAAATAGATGCGTTGATTAAATGTTTGGATGAAGTATTATAAAAAATATACAATTTAAGAATTAACTTACTAAAATATAAGGAGAAAACTTGTGTTTGAAAAAATAAAAAAAGTAGTGCTCGCTTATTCCGGCGGGCTGGATACATCCGTTATTTTAAAATGGTTGATTGAAACTTATGACTGCGAAGTCGTTGCTTTTTCTGCAGATGTGGGCCAGGATGACGACTTGAGTCATGTCGAGCAGAATGCTGTTAAGACCGGGGCCGTTAAGGTCTATATCGATGATCTGAAAGAAGAATTTGTCAAAGATT
Source organism: uncultured Desulfobacteraceae bacterium (assembly GCA_964522985.1). Taxonomy (GTDB): domain Bacteria; phylum Desulfobacterota; class Desulfobacteria; order Desulfobacterales; family 4572-123; genus 4572-123. The sequence goes on along the minus strand of CAZFXX010000095.1, from coordinate 5,276 downwards.
ACGTTTTCCCCGCCTTTCGTGCCAATGCCATATATGAGGGCCAGTACCTGCTGGGTACGTCGCTGGCCAGACCGCTTATCGCCAAACGACAGATTGAAATTGCCAGGATGGAAGGAGCTGATGCCGTGAGTCATGGCGCCACCGGCAAAGGCAACGATCAGGTTCGTTTCGAGCTTGGCTATCTGGCCCTGGATCCACACATCAAAATTATTGCACCGTGGCGGGAATGGGATCTCAATTCGCGGACGGCCTTGATGGATTTTGCCAAAAACCACGCTATCCAGGTGATGACAACCCATAAGAAACCGTACAGCACCGACGGTAATCTTCTGCACAAGAGCTATGAGGGCGGTGTTCTTGAAGACCCTTGGACAGCGCCGCCGGAAGATATCTTTTGCCTTACGGTTTCGCCTCAAGATGCTCCGGATAAATCCGAAATCATCGATATACGGTTCGAGCACGGTGATCCGGTGGCCATCAACGACAATCGTCTCTCGCCGGTGGACATGCTGCAGGAATTGAACCGGTTGGGCGGGAAGAACGGTATCGGCCGGATTGATATTGTAGAAAATCGGTTTGTGGGAATGAAGTCAAGAGGCGTTTACGAGACACCGGGCGGCACAATATTGAGGGCGGCTCATATGGCCATGGAATCGATTACCCTGGACCGGGAGGTCATGCATATCCGTGATGGGCTGATACCGAAATATGCCGAACTGGTCTACAATGGATTCTGGTTTGCGCCCGAGATGAAGATGCTTCAGACCATGATCGATCATACCCAGATCAACGTCAGCGGCGTGGTTCGGATGCAGTTGTACAAGGGCAATTGTACGGTCATCGGCAGAAGATCGGATGCATCGTTGTATCGAGAGGATTTTGCCACATTCGAAGACGATGCTGTCTATACACAGAAAGATGCTGAAGGTTTTATCCGACTCAATGCCCTGAGGCTGCGGATTCAGAAACTGGTAAAAAAATAACCGGGCAGGTCTGAAGGTGATTCATAGCCAATTGTTACCAAAGACTTATTAATGCTTGGTCCGGGCCTGGCAGCTGCCCGGCGAAGAGGGTTGATATTGTTTTGAGTTGGTTGATTTCGTCCATGAATGGATTTAGGGGCTGCGGCCCGAGACCGAGGTGATAAAAATATGTCTGAAAAGCCATGGGATGGCAGATTCACTGATAAAACCGACTATCGGGTGGAAAAGTTTACCTCTTCTATTGATATCGACCGACGGTTGTACGTCTATGATATCGAGGGCAGTATTGCCCATTGCCGGATGCTGGGCAGCGCTGGCATTATTGCTTCCGAAGAGGTGTCAACTTTAATTCAGGGCCTGGGAACAATCAGACGGGAAATCGAGCGGGGGCAATTTAAATTTGATGACAGCCTGGAAGATATTCACATGCATATCGAGGCCCGTTTGCTGCAGGTTGCAGGGAAAGTTGCCCAGAAATTGCATACGGCAAGAAGCCGCAATGATCAGGTCGCTCTGGATGAAAGGATGTACCTGAAGACCGCCACCAGCGCCATAATAGAGGGTATCGTCGGACTGGAAAAGGTCATCGTTGCCCTTGCCCGCATGCACCTGGGGCTTGTGATGCCCGGATATACGCATTTGCAGAGGGCCCAGCCGGTTTTGTTGTCGCATCACTTTATGGCCTATTATGAAATGTTTGCAAGGGACGTGGAACGTTTTCAGGAGTGCCTTAAAAGGATCGATGTCATGCCCCTGGGAGTCGCGGCCCTGGCAGGTACCACCTACCCCATAGACAGGGACCAGACCGCCCAGCTGCTCGGATTTGCAAAGGTATCGACAAACAGCATCGATTCGGTTGCGGACCGGGATTTTATCATTGAATTTTTAGCGGCCGCATCGATCTGCATGATGCATTTCAGCCGTCTCGGCGAAGAGCTGGTTTTGTGGTCCTCCTCCGAGTTTGCCTTTGTGGATCTGCCGGATGCGTTTGCCACCGGCAGCAGTATCATGCCGCAGAAAAAAAACCCTGACGTACCGGAACTGGTCAGAGGTAAAACCGGGCGGGTTGTCGGAGATCTGGTTGCAATGCTGACGATCATGAAATCCCTGCCGCTGGCATATGATCGCGACATGCAGGAAGACAAGCAACCCATGATGGATGCTGTGGATACGCTGCAGGCATGTATTGAAGTCGTTACCGGAATGCTTCCCCATTTGAAATTCAACTCAAAAACAATGCGTAGCGCAGCTTCAAAAGGGTTTTTAAATGCTACGGACCTGGCGGATTATCTTGTTATGAAAGGCGTCCCTTTCAGGGAGGCCCACAGCAGCGTTGGCCAGGCGGTGAGTTATGCACTGGATAACCGGAAAGAACTTGAAGAATTGACTCTGGAAGAATTGAAAAAATTTTCAGGATTCATCAATGACGATATTTTCGATATTCTGACAGTCGACAAAATGATCGACAGACGCAAGTCAGCCGGCGGGACAGCCACTGCAAATGTCCAGGCTGCTATTGATGCGGCGGAAGAGGGATTCGGCAGAATGAAGAAGTAATTATTAGAAATTGTATAACCCATTTCCATACTTCTGTTTTTTTAAATTTTTAATTTCGAATTTCATTACCAGCATGCAAGATCAATAGCGTGACACCACGCTTGATTGTACATAAGGGATGCCTGAATTTTTCAATGTTGATCCTTTATTTTATAACAATTTTACATCCGGAGGATGCTTGGCGAGATTCTTATTTTTCAGACAAAAGGGCAGGTATCTGTTTTTGGTTTTGGCAGTCGCACTGGTCATCTGCGGATGCGGCCGTAAAGCGCCACCGGTGCCGCCTGAACGCTCTTTTACGGCGGTAATTGAATTTGATAAGACAGCCTTTGACTGCAACGGCCCGGGCCTTCAGGCGGACAGCGGTCACCAGATGAAACAACGGTCTTGAATAACATGAAAAAACTTCCTTTTTTTAAAATGTGCGGCAGCGGTAATGATTTTATTATTGTCGATAATCGAAATCATGGTATGGAAGAACAGAATTTACCTGAATTTATCGTAGCGGTTTGCAGACGTAAAATGTCTGTGGGGGCCGATGGCTTTATTCTGATTGAAGATTCGGATACCGTGGATTTTAAGTGGCGATTTTTCAATTCTGACGGCAGTATCGGCGAAATGTGTGGAAATGGTGCGCGGTGTGCGGCCCGATTTGCTTATGAAACGGCTATTGCCGGGGAGTACATGGCGTTTGAGACCCTTGCCGGGATTATATCCGCTGTAATCATAAAAGATAGAGTGAAAATCGGGATGACGGATCCCGGCACTGCTTTGCTGGATCAAAGCCTGGGGATAGACGGCAGGAAAATAGTGTACAACAGTATCAATACAGGCGTCCCTCATGTGGTGATAGCTGTGGAAGACGTCGATAAAGTAGATGTTGTCCCCTTGGGCCGCTTAATTCGACGGCACGCTGCTTTTGAACCGGAAGGAACCAATGTTAATTTTATATCCTCGATCGAACCCGGCATTTACGCGATCCGGACTTATGAAAGGGGTGTTGAAGATGAGACCCTGGCATGTGGTACCGGATCGGTGGCAGGTGCCCTGATTATGGCAATCAAATCCAGAGCTGCATCCCCTGTGCACCTCATCACCCGCAGTAAATGCTGCCTGACTGTTTATTTTAACGAAAAAACCGGAAATTTTAGTGACGTATTTTTGGAAGGCGATGCCCGCATTATCTTCAGGGGTGAATTGGGCCCGGATGCATGGTTGGCTGAATAATGAACAGGAAACACACAGTTTACATTTCGGTTGGATCGAACATCGGGGATAAGCTTGCCAACTGCAAGGCGGGAATTAAAGCCTTGACCTACTCCGGTGAGAGTTTGCTGGAAAAAATGTCTGGATTTTATCGAACCGAACCGGTTGATTTCAAGGACCAGGACTGGTTTGTAAATGCTGCTGTCAAGATTACGACCCGACTGAGTCCTTTGGTACTTTTAAGGGAATTGCAGTCGATTCAGCTAAGCGCCGGTCGTAAAAAAAACAAGATCAGGTTTGGCCCGCGAATTTTGGATCTTGACATCATTTTTTTCGATGACCGCATCATCCATACACCTGATTTGATTGTGCCGCATCCGAGAATGCATAAAAGACGCTTTGTCTTGCAACCTATTTGTGATATAGATTTCGACATTATCCATCCGGTGATAAATAAGAATATGAAGGGTCTGTTGGACAGCCTGGATGACAACGGGCAGGGAGTTTTGGCATATTGATTAAATTAATCATACTGGCGGCCCTTGTGTATTTCGGGTTCAATGCCGCTAAAAAGCTGATTTTATCCGGATCCAACCCAAAGCGGGAGGGCGTGGGCAATTCCGCCTCGGAAATTGAAGATATCATGGTCAAGGACCCCTATTGTAAAAGCTATTTTCCCAGGAGAAACGGAATCCATCTGCACTTTAATGGAGAGGATCTTTATTTTTGCAGCCCGGAATGCAAGGATAATTTTTTAAAAGATAAGCAACACCAATAAAATAAATTATATGGCTTTGTAAACCGTACGCAAATTATAGAAAGAGAATTGCCAAAGATGCTTTTCAGTAAAAATATTGCATACCTAATGAGCCACCCCAATGCACTGACCCTCTATCGAATTGCAGCAACGCCGATCATTGTGGTTCTGATGATGTTCCCCAATAGACTTTGTACATTCATCGCCGCCATGCTGTTCAGTGCTGCCGCCATTACCGATTTTTTTGATGGATTTTACGCCCGGCAGCGGGGTCTGGTGAGTAATTTTGGTAAAATTATGGACCCCCTGGCTGATAAACTCCTGGTTTCGTCTGCGTTTATCATGCTCAGTTCTTTGGGATGGATTTCGGGATGGATCGTATGTTTGATCATCGGGCGTGAACTTGCAGTGACCGGATTGCGGAATATCATTACCGAAAGCGGTGGAGATGTGTCGGCCTCCGGACTTGGAAAATACAAAACCGGCTTTCAGATTGCCGCCATCATACCGCTGCTGATTCATTTTACACACTTCGGGATTGATTTTGCTGCCATTGGCGACATCTTTTTGTGGGTGGCCCTGTTCATGACGGTTTGGTCCGGAGTCGATTATTTTATTAAATCCCGCCACCTGTTGATTGCCTGATGAAATTTAGCCATCGCTGATTTTTGTGTTACTTTTTTATTGACAACAAACGGGTAATTGTTTATTTAAGCAGATTCTGAGCGGGAATAACTCAGTGGTAGAGTGCGACCTTGCCAAGGTCGAAGTCG
>CAZFXX010000094.1:0-10359 GCA_964522985.1 uncultured Desulfobacteraceae bacterium | reverse complement strand
TCGCATCCAGGGTGACCAGGCCCCGGGCATTGGAATCCTTGAGCTGGTATGCCATATCTCCCGCGGAAAGCAGGGGGGATACGCCTGAAACAACGCATCCGGCCCGATCTAAAAATTATCTTGGCGGCATCGTTGTTATCGATCATGGAAGCCCCGGACGCTTATATCCCGCGTTGTTTCCAACTCGCGGGCATGGGCCCGGGGTTTAAAAAAATGTTTAAACTCATCTTGCCGCTTTTTTTTGATAGATATCCCTGCCCCTGTTTTAAGGATTTTAACCCTTTACAAAAGCGCTGTTTTTTGATATATTTTATTTATTTACTTACCATCCGTCATTGCATGATTGCTTGAATTCGATGACCCGAGAATATGGCGCCGGGTCGGCGAACCCTGAAATATATTACTATAAAGCTGAATCGTATCCGCCCATAAACAGTGTTTTTTATTCAAGGTCAAGGCATACGAAAAAATGCCGCCGGCAGGTGTTCGATATTCAGAGAATTATTTTTTTGCACACCGATAAGATTGGAAAAAAAATTATTTTTGGACAGACTCTAAATAAACTATATAGTGGTCCTCTCGTGACCTGACCGTGAAAAATTCCCATATCCGGCGATCATACCGGCGTTCACAGGGATGTTGCATTCGTCAGTGCGGGCAGTGCAGTGATCCCGTAATAATAAACCAGCCAACTCATTTTAAGGAGTACATCATGAACAATGACGATCTACTGCAGGTGAAAAATATCGGAAAATTTCGCATGAAACTACTCAACAGCCATGGTATTACCACGATCCAGCAGCTTAACGAAATGCCGCTTGAAGATTTAGAACAAATAAAAAGCGTTGGCAGGCACTATGCAAAATTAATTAAAGATGCCGTAAATGAAATATTTGGACAAAAAGAGGAACCTTCAGCCCCCGCTGAAAAGGTCCAAGAGGAAGAAAACGCTCAAAAAAGCGACCGGAACCTGGACAAAATAATTAAGGACCTGAACATCGGGCTAAAAAAGGCAAAAGAGAAGTTAAAACCGTTACAGAAGAAAAAACATGTTAAATTATTTCTTGATGTTAAAAAAAATACCGGCAGGCTGAAAACCCGTATGCAGGCATTGAGCCGGAGACAAAAAGACCTTTCGGATAAACAAAAGAAAAAAATCCTCAAGAAAGCCGATGCCTTGAACATGATGCTGAAGAAGGTCGGAAAAGATAAAAAAACCAAAATAATGAAGGGATTGTTAAAAGAGATACAGTCTTTCTATAAAGTCCTTTGAGAGATGATTCCCTGAATGAAAAGCATACTGATAATAGGGGATATTCACGCTAATTTTCCCGCTTTAAAAACAATTTGGAATTATGTTCGACCGGCCCGATTCGATGGTATCGTCGATACGGGGGACTTGACCGTTTACAGCACCTTTCCCAATGAAACCATCAACTGGTTTCGTGAACGGAAGGAACGGATGATCAGCATTTCAGGAAACACGGACCAACGAATTTTAAAAATCATCAACGGAGAAAAACTCAAAAAACCAAAAAAAAAAGAGAAACGTGTGATGTATTTCTGGACGGCTGAAAACTTGCTTCCGGAAAACATCACTTACCTGAAATCATTGCCCCAAAAGCGTTCTTTCGAATTGGGTCGTATCCACATCGGCGTGTTTCACGGATGCTGCAATGACGCCAATAAGCCGATATTTCCTGATACGCCGGACAGATATTTTCGTAAACTGGCAAAAAGTGCCCCATATCATATCCACATCATGGGGCATTCCCACGCGCCCTATTTTAAATGCATTGATGGCGTGTACTTCATCAACCCCGGTAGCGCCGGGCGCATGTTTGATGGTGACCCGCGGGCATCCTTTGCCGTCCTCAAAATTTCATCGGACGATATCGCGGTTGAGCATTTTCGAATACCCTATCCCGTTGACGATGTGGTGGCCGGGATCAAAATCAATCGACTTCCGGATATTTACGCTGCAATGTTCAGGGCCGGCAAAAAATTGAATTAATGGCATTAAATCGCGTCGAAGATTTCAAGTACAGCGGAGATATTTGCAGCCGTGTTATAACAATTCATACCGCTAAACCCGAAAAAGGAGCAAAACGGATGCAGGGTTCAATCAAGCAAATAAGACGTCTGGCGAAGCGCATCGAGTCCAGGGCCAAAGGGGCTGATCAGGATAAACGGACTCAAAAAATACAGGCCATGCTCGATAAAAAAGACAATGAGGAAATTCCTCGAAATATTTTAATTAAGTATTACAATTCTGAGGAGTTGAAGCCGTACCAGGCCGAGCTTATTAAAATGCAGCGTCATTTAGAAAAAACCGGGAAAAAAATGGTTGTTCTTTTTGACGGCAGGGACGCCTCCGGAAAAGGCGGTACCATCCGCAGGGTGACACGCTATATGAACGAAAAGAGATCTCGCGTGGTGGCACTGGGGACGCCAAGCGAACATCAAAAAACAGAACTCCATATCAAACGATATGTCGAGCATTTCCCTCGTGCCGGAGAGATCGTCCTGTTTGACAGAAGCTGGTATAACAGGGCACTGGTGGAACCGGTAATGGGCTTTTGTACCGAGAGACAATATCGGCGATTTTTGAAAAAAGTAATTTCTTATGAACAAAATTTTTTCGGAGAAGAAAACAAAACGATTCTGTTGAAGCTCTATTTTTCCGTAAGCAAAGAAGAACAGGCGAGACGATTTGAACGTCGAAAAAATGATCCCTTAAGACAGTGGAAACTTTCCGAGGTGGATTTGCAGGCACAGAAATTATGGCAGGAATTTTCCGTAAAAAAATTTAATTTATTAAAAAAGACACATGCACCCATATCGCCCTGGTTCATTGTACGGTCGAATGATAAACACCGGGCGCGTAGAGAAACCATGAAACTGATTCTCAACTCCGTGGCATACAGAGGCAGGAGCCGAAAACTTAATTTCAAGACGGAGCCGGGAATCGTTATCTCCGGCAACCGGGAATTACGGTTAATGAAAAATCAGAAGAAAAAATACGGTGAGTATCTGGCGTGATCCATTGAAAATAACGAAATAATAAGCACAAGGGGGGAAAATGGGGAAAAATCATAAAAAAAAGAGGGAAACCGGTAAAAAGGCTGATGCCGTAACACCCGAAAAGAACAATATTATTGAATTGAAAGATGCGGCGGAAGAAAAGGAAAAGAAAAAAAAGAAAAAAAAATTATCAGAACACACGGCCTTTAAAAATATCAATAAAAAGAACGAAAAAAATCGTCGGGCAGTGTATGTGAAAAAATTTACATTGCGCTATGAAGAAGAACTGCACAGGCTTCAGATTGAACTTTTGAAGATGCAAAAACAGGTCTTAAAAGATGGCTTACGTTTATTAATGCTGTTTGAGGGGCGGGATGCCGCCGGAAAAGGGGGGACGATCAAAAGGATTACGGAACACCTGAATCCACGCGGAACACGCGTAGTCGCCCTGCTCACCCCCAGCAATACGGAACGGACCCAATGGTATTTTCAAAGATACATGCAGCATCTTCCATCGGCAGGTGAAATTGTTCTGTTCGACCGGAGTTGGTACAATCGGGCCATGGTTGAACCGGTCATGGACTTCTGTACGGATGAGCAAAACAAACGGTTTTTGAAAGATGTGCCCATGCTGGAAGAGATGCTGGTAAAGGACGGCATCAAATTGTTCAAATTTTTCTTTTCGGTAACCAAAGATGAACAGCTTAGCCGGTTTGACTCAAGGGAAACAGACATGCTGAAGCAGTATAAAATTTCCCCCGTCGATAAAATGGCCCAGGAGATGTGGGATGATTACACCGTAAGAAAATTCCAGATGCTGAATGAAACCAATAGAACTCTTTCGCCGTGGACAATTATTCGTTCGGACAACAAAAAATTAGCACGTCTCAACTGTATCAAGTACATTTTATCCCAAATCAATTACGAAAATAAGATCGCAGATAAAGAGCTCGAAATTGATCCGGAAGTACTCATTACAGGAATCGATGAGATCAGGCTTATGGAGGATGGTTTACTGTCGTCCATGCAATTACCGGGATAATAGACAGGCAAATATACAAATTATAAATTTCAGGGAATCCTTTATCAGGGGGAAAGTAATTTGCACTTTATTGATCTCGTGTTTTGGTAGAGAAATTTGAATTTTGGAGAAACAGAAGGAGGAAAAGATGCCGGTTAAAGTCATTATCAAAAGAAAAATACAGATAAACAATCCGGAAGAGCTTCTTCCGCTTGTTGAAATATTACGGTCTAAGGCAAAAGAACAGCCCGGCTACATTGACGGCAGGACATGGAGAAGTATCGATAACCCGGATGATTATATGGTTATCAGTACATGGGAGACGCATGAAGACTGGAAAAACTGGTTTCAGAGCAGCGAAAGAAGAGAACTCCATGGCGCCATAGATTCCCTGATCGGTGAAAAAACCTTTTACGATGTCTATGAGCCGGCGAACTAGCAAACCGATTATTTTATCGATAGATTTTCACCTGGAAGGGCGCTTCCCGAGGCGTCCGTTGACCGCGTTATCAAAAATTTGCAGTGGTTTACTGCATCCTTGAATGCCTTGCCGACAAACGCCTCAGGGGCGTGAAACAACCGGGCTACCCACCCTGGAAGGTGACCCGAAAACAATACGTCAGGGTGGACTGCGCCGATTCCAATTTACTTCTTCTTTTTCTTTTCTTTTTTCTTATCTTTCTTTTTAGCCTTGGCCTTTACATCTTTTTTCTTTTCTTTTTTCTTCGCCATTGAAATCTCCTTTCTTTATGGGTGGTTTTTGGGGAACTCAAAAAATTTCAGTTCCCCGGAATTTGGTTCTATCTTTGACCATGCGGATATGTCAAAACCCACGCAAAAAACGCCGCCGGTGGGGATATTACTGACAGGATAATTGCCTATCGTATTGGCCAGTAAGGTCAATCCCGGATTGTGACCGACCAGCATCGCCGCCTTTATGCCGTCATCAAAGTCTGCTATGATACGCATGAGATCCGTCTCGCTCGAATCATAAATCGATTCATCATATTGAATCTTTTTGAGAGGAAAGTGAATCTTATCGGCAATTATCCGCGCTGTCATTGCTGCCCGGTTGGCCGGACTGGAGATAATGAGGCCGGGTTTGACTTTTAATTGACGAAGTATCTTCCCCATCAGCGGTGCATTCTTTCGTCCCCGCTTGTTCAGAGGCCGTTCGAAATCATCCAGTCTTGGATATTTCCAGCTTGATTTGGCGTGTCTGACCAGAAAAAGTGTTTTCATTGATTTAATTTATACACATTTATCACTTATCGAAAAATGGAACATACAAGAGCGGCTCGTTGAATAAATGGTGATGTAACCTGAAGAAGTACGCCTATGCAAGCACTTTTTTTCCATCCTGTTCAAGAATAAAAAAATAAAACTTCCTCTAATTTATGCCATAAATCACCATATGCACGCGTTGCCGGCGATTTTGGGGCAAAAGCGGCAACCGGTTCACGGTAAATGCCCATTTTTTCAATCAGGGATAAATAGGGTATAATGACAGGTAAAACACCTTGAAAATTGCCGGCTATGTCGGTCATAAGATCATGGTGCACTTTTTTCCGTCCATCCACCATCGAAAAAAACAGGTAAATTCTACCCAAATCAAACTTTCTCTTGTTACAGAAAGATAATAACTGTTGATGGGTTCGAACAGACAACGGTGTCGGAATTAAAGGAACTAGTGTACAGTCAACCGTATTCAATATATTTTCGGCTAGGGTACTGATGCTGGCAGGACAGTCAAAAATGATAAGGTCGTATTCACTTTTAAAGGGCGCGATAATTTTTTTAAGGCGATTATTTGACCGCTTGAATCGGTTGAACGAAACATCCAGTTTGCGATGAGAGAAGTCTGCCGGCAAAAGGTCCAAATTTTCATAATCCGTGCCTTTCACGCTTTTGTAAACTTTTTTACCGCCCTTGAGAAAGCCCTGTACACCGGCTTTAATCCTGGGTTTTACCCGAAAATAGTAAGTGGCGGAACTTTGGGGGTCCAGATCACAAATCAAGGTTTTCATACCATTAGCGGCGGCAATGTAAGACAAATTCACCGCCGCAGCGGTTTTCCCCACACCGCCTTTGTTGCTATAGATTGCCAGGGTCTTCATGAAAGTGCCTTTTTTAGTTTCAAAACAAAGAGTTCGATAAAGAATTGTTGATTTTGGGGGGATGAAAAGTTGTTGAAAGTTTTGGGAAAATTTTTTCTGATGATCTGTTTTTTTGTATTCAGCTTTTCAATGAGGCTACCCATAGCGACAAGCGTATTTTTTGACTGCCGGCTGGTTAGCGGTAAATTTTGAGCCATGAATAAAAGGTATTCTTCCTGCACGCAGAGATCGTTGAAATCACCAAGGTTGTCCTGCAATTTTTTCAGTTGCCTAATTAAGCGTTCTATTTTTTTGCGGGGGTACAGACCGGAAAAAAATTCAATCAGGTATCGCAATTTCTTACATGTTATGCGAAGCCTGTGCAGCATCTCGTCTTCCGTGTTTTCAAGTATCCGGTTGCCTGATTTTAATGCACGCCGGTACTGCTTGTAAATTATTATAGAGGCAAGATCAATTATCGGAAGTCCGGCATTTTGTTCAGTTGCGGCCGCATGATACGGCACATTCAGGAAGGATTCCCAGTCCCGGATAATCCGCCTGTATCTATCGGTCTTTAAACTCGTAACGACTTTCCGAAAAGATTTTGAACGTTCTTTTTTTAAATAATCAAACAAAGGCTCGATGTCATCACGTAAAACAAGCGGAAGCATGGATTTGTAGGCGGCTTCATTGAGAAGATAGACATCCTGGTCCCGCAAATCATTGGAAAGTTTGCCGATAAAAGCAAAATCTCTTTTAAAGCGTTCAGTTGTCTCTTGGGGGAATACATTTTTAATCTGACCCAATGCCGATCGGGTCCTGCGGATGGCAATCCGAAAATCGTGCAAAAATTCCGTATCACGGTCGTGTTCAATAGCCACTTCATTGGTTTTTATTATTTGCAGCAAAAAACGCAAAATTGTTTTCGTTGCTTCATTGGCCGGCATCTCGGGATTCAGTGGAATGTTTAATTTTGCCGAGTAGCTACCTGGCTTTTGGCCCGTCACTTGCATTGCGATAGATAAAAGATCCGCGTTTCTTTCCAGCGTGAGACCGGATTCTTCGAGCCTCTTTGTGAGATTTTGCGAATATTTCAAGTAACCTTTTACAGGTTTCAACCACAGATATGCAGCGATTTCTTTTGGATTCCCCGCATTGGACAGATGTATCTTTTCGAAGAACAGTCTTGCCACGGTTTTTTCATCCTGGTTGAGGACCTGATAGAGCGTTAACCTGGAAGATAACACGACCAGTTCTATGAGTGCCCGCATGTTTATTATCGGCAATAAACGGTCTTTCAAACGACCTTTCGGGAAATCCTTTGCCAATACAGGCACAACCTTGATGTCGATGTTTTCTATCAGGCTGTTTTTGTAGAGTTTACGCAGGTACAACCGATTCCCGGACGTAAATAACACGAGTGATTTATTAAAAAGACGCCAGTCAAACGTGTCATAAAATGCATGCCGTTCCGTACCGTCTGATTGCTTTTTTATGGTATACTGCTGGGCTAATGCGCGGATAAGTTCCCGTTCGCTATGACCTCCGGATAAATTGAATTTCAAATTATTGCGCATGGAAAGACTCATTTTGCTGTCGATTGCCCGCCGATAAGATTGAATGAATCACCTGCCGAAAATATAAAAAAACAGAGCGGTCTCTCCCCCTCGCCTGAGCGAAAGCGATGGCGGCAGGAGCGATGCCACAAGTTTTCAATTCTCACTATTCAATAGTCACTCTGGTTAGTTCATTCCAAAATCAGGTGACGTGCCTTACATCATCAATTGAAATAACACCTACAAGCTTGCCATCCTCTATAACGGGCATATGGCGGATTTTTTTCTTGATCATCAGGGCCAGACATTTTTTCACTTTGGTATCCGGGCTCGTAGAGATAACGTCCGCGGTCATAATGGCGCTAACAAGGGTATCCTTCGAGGACCTGCCCCTGAGAATCACTTTCCGGGCGTAATCTCTTTCAGACATGATCCCTGCCATTTTCCCCTTTTCCAGCACCACAAGCGCCCCGATCTCCTTTTCGGCCATGGTCTTCAAGGCATCATACACTGTTGTGTCCGGAGACGCGGAATAGACATCATGACCCTTTTTGTCCAATAATTTATTGACCCGCATTTTCTCGCCCCCCCCTCCTTTTAATAAAACGGTTACATGCATCCCTCATGCCGGATCAAAAGCAGTGCACATGTTGTTATTTTGCATGGCGACATCATGCGGCTATGGAATGTGCCGAATCATCGCCCCGGACTTCGGCCACCGATTTTGCCATCCGGTTAGCATGATAATAAATCCGTTTGAGCTTTTCAATGATTTCTATTTCAACACTGTAGGCTTCAAATTTTCCTGAATCTTCACTGGCCAATCGACGAACCTGATGTTCATCCGCCTGCTCAATTAAGCGATTCATATCTTCCTTCATCTGAATCACACGCAAGGCATACTCTTGGTCATCATCAACCACCGCCCGTATCGCCGCCTTCAAAGCATCGGACACAACCATGTGCACGGTGTTGATCACTTTCTGGGTCGCCTCGCTTATCTTGAAGCCTTTCTGGTTACGCTTTCGGCCCAGATCGACCATATGAACCTCGATAACGTCTCCGATATGTTCCAGGTCGTTTGTGCTTCCCATCAATTTCATGAGATTGCCTGTCTGCGACGCATTGAGATTTAATTTGCTGACATCTGCCAGATAATTGACGATATGCTTATGTAATACATCCACCTCCTCATCCATCTCCCGTACGGCCATCAGCGATTCCTTGCTTCCGTTCAATACGGCAGGCATCATGGCGGTGTTCATCACATCTACCCTTTTCCCCATCCGTTTGATTTCGTGGCGTGCTGCATCCAGGGCCAGACTCGGTGTATGAAACAGCATGTCGTTCAAATATTTGGGCTGGACCTCCGTGGTCTCGGGCAACGGTTTGTCAGGCACCAGCCGATAGACGATTCTGGCAAAATAGGAAACAAACGGGAGAAAAACAACAGCGCATGTAATATTGAAGATGGTGTGGGCATTGGCTATCTGACGGGGCAGCACGGCAGCGGCGGCCTGAAGCCCGGTGGCGCTTTCTGCGGCCGCAGGAGAAATGGCCACCACAAGCTTAACAAACGGCCCGATAAAGGGTAAAAATATGAGGACACCGACCACATTAAACAGCACATGCACCACCGACACCCGTAAAGCCTCCCGCGGTTTTCCGATAGATGCCAGAAAAGCCGTCACACACGTACCGATATTCGCACCGAATGAGAGGGCGATCCCCGCCTTTAATGAGATCAAACCCTGCATGGCCAGTACGATAATCACCCCGGTGGTTGCGGAGCTGGATTGGACCAGCGCCGTAAAGGTCGCCGCCACCAGAATACCCAGAATCGGGTTTGACATTTGGCTCATTAATTCTAGAAACGGTGTAAAGGATCTTAACGGTCGCATGGCATCACTCATAACGCCCATGCCGAAAAAAATCATGCCCAACCCCATGATCATATAGCCGTACTGCTGAATTTTCTCCTTTTTAGAAATAAACAGGAGCCCAAAACCCGTCGCCACCAGCAGCAAAGCATATTGGGTGACTTTGAACGCCACAATCTGAGCGGTAATGGTAGTACCGATATTGGATCCCATCACGATACCGATGGTTTGAGAAAGAGACATCAAACCTGCGGTTACAAAACCCACCAGCATCACTGTCGTCACTGAACTGGATTGGATAACGGCCGTGACAATCGCACCGGTGATCATGCCCATAATCCTGTTGCTGGACAGCATACCGAGAATGTCCTTCATCTTTTCTCCGGCAACATTTTTCAGGGCATCACTCATCCTTTCCATGCCGTATAAAAAAAGAGATAGCCCGCCAAGCAGCCCGATTATCAAAAAAAACCAGCTAAGTTCGCCTTTATCCGATCCGCCTCCGGCATGGGCTCCCGCCGGAGAAAACAAAAAATAAACACATAGTGTGATAAGCCCTATTTCCTTGACATGACGAGAGCAGGTCGGCTCCATATAACAATACCTCCTTTACGACGACCGGTTTTCAATTATTTTTTTCAGCGGATTTGACCACGATTACCGGGATTGTTGACAGTCTCACTACCCGTTCCGCCTTGGAACCTATCATGATTTTCGACAACCCGGTCCGCCCGTGGCTGCCCACAATGATCATGCCGGCCTTTTCCTTTTTCGCAACTTCT
>CAZFXX010000093.1:0-10376 GCA_964522985.1 uncultured Desulfobacteraceae bacterium | reverse complement strand
AAGATCATATCATCACCGTTGAAGATCCCATAGAATTTGTGCATACCAGCCAGGGGTGCATCATCAATCACCGTGAAGTGGGACTGCACACAAAATCATTTGCCAATGCATTGCGGGGGGCGTTACGCGAAGACCCGGATATCATCCTGGTGGGCGAGATGCGGGACCTTGAAACCATCTCCCTGGCTATTGAAGCGGCATCCACCGGTCATCTTGTCTTCAGCACACTGCATACCACCAGCGCCGCCAAATCCGTAGACCGCATCATTGAGGTATTCCCTGCCAATGAACAGGCCCAGATCCGATCCACACTCGCAGATGGACTCAGGGCCGTGATTGCCCAGGTCCTGTTCAAACGGATCGATATAAAAAATCGCTGTGCTGCACTTGAAATATTGATAGCAACGCCCGCGGTTCGGAATCTGATCCGGGAATCAAAAACCCATCAGCTAGCATCCAGCATGCAGACCGGGAAAAAATACGGCATGCAGCTTTTGGATGATGCAATTATGGCTCTTTATAACCGGGGCCATATCAGTGCGGATGAGGCATATGCCAAAGCCAATGAAAAATCAAGATTCAGGCCCCTTTTAAAATCACCGCCCTCGGATTTCACAGAAGCCTGAAGGGGGTATTTTTTTTGACATAAAAACACGAAATTAAGAATTTAATAAATACATACTATCCTAACCCGGATCAACCGGTGCTGTTGAAAAGGCGTACGCCGCAAATAACAAATTACAAGCACCAAAGGACAAATAAATTCCAAATCTCAATGTCCGAATTTCAGCCAAATTCCAAAGCACTTGATTCACCCCATATAGTTTTGAAGTGGTGTGCATTTTGTTTTCTCCCTGTTTTGGAATTTTGAATTTTAATCATTTTGATTTTTTCCCTGACAAAAAAATATGACTTTTAGAATTATGCGACTAAAAAATATGAGGGAAAGGTATGAAAAAACAGGAACTTGACCATATTCTCACCAAGATGCTGGATTCTTTCGATAATATCTCGGATCTTAATTTCACTGTGGGAAAACCCCTGCAGGTCGAAAGTTCCGGTGAACTGATACGCGTCGATGCCGGCCCTGATTTTAGTGAGCTCACATCTTTTCAGACCGAGATACTGGCACTGAACCTTATCGACAATAATCGCCGTCTTACCGAAACACTTCTCAAGACCGGGTCCTGCGATTTGTCCTATGCCCTTCCCGGCAAGGCCCGCTTCAGGGTTAATATTTTTTCCCAGTCCGGCAATTATTCCATTGTATTAAGAAAACTCGAATCACGCATTCCAACGGTAACGGAGATGAACCTGCCCAAGGCATTTTTTAAAATCGCCGAAGAACTGAACGGAATCGTGCTGGTAACCGGCGCCACCGGTTCAGGAAAGTCAACCTCGCTGGCCGCTGTTCTCGATCAGATCAATGAAAACCGTTCCGTGCATGTCGTGACCCTGGAAGACCCGATTGAATATCAGCATCCCCATAAAAAGTCGACCTTTAACCAGCGGGAACTCGGCGGTGATTTCGATACGTATGCCAATGGTCTCAGGGCCGCACTTAGGCAGGCACCCAAGGTGATTCTGGTGGGAGAAATGCGTGACAGGGAATCGGTGGAGATCGGCCTGACTGCCGCGGAAACCGGTCATCTGGTTCTAACAACCCTGCATACGGTGGATGCCGGTCAGACCATTAACCGGATGCTGGGCATGTTCAACATGGGAGAAGAAAACCAGATCCGGATCAGGCTGGCGGACACCATTCGCTGGGTCGTCTGCCAGCGTCTGCTGCCTCGAGTCGGCGGCGGCCGTGTGGCCACTTTTGAAATTTTATGCACGAATCTCAGAGTAAAAGATGCTGTTTTACACGGTGAATCCGAGGGTAAAACCTATCATGACATAATGGAAGCCGGCGTGCCTTTCGGTATGACAACCTTTGACCGGCATATCATCGGACTCTATGAGCAGGGCCTGATTACTCAGGAGACAGCCATGGCCTATGCATCCCGCAGGGGTATTGTCGGTCGGGGGATTGATGCGGTAAAGAGCTCTCGCGGCGAAGCCACTACCGATATTGACAACCTTGAAATCGATCGCAGTTATGAAAAGACCTATTGACCGGAAGGATGGTACAGACAGGCGGCGTCCGATATGACCCGGGATAACAAGAAGGCGTGGAAACATTATGAATATCAGTTGTGAACGATGCAAAAGCCAATTCAGGATACCTGATGAGAAGCTTTCCAGTACAAAGACGACCTCTTTTCTGTGCCCAAAATGCAAAAACAGGATATCGGTCGGACCGCTGAAAAAAAAAGACCAAAACGGCCCGGATAAACTCAAAAAAGAAATTGTCTTTGATGAAATTGACGCGGAAACGGAACTTGATGAATACGACGCTTCCGAAAGACCGTTTGATTTCATAGAAGAGGAAGGAAAAACAGCCCTGATATGCGAGACGGATGAAAAAATTCTCGAAAAAATAAAAAATATCTTAATCTTGATGGAGTATCATATCACCATTGTTAAAACCGACCGGGATGCATTAAAGAAAATGCGATACCACAATTATGACCTGATACTGGTAAATGAAAATTTCAATGCAACCGATCCGGATTTTAACAAAGTTCTGATTTACCTTGAACGCCAGAAAATGGACCAGCGCCGCAATATCTTTGTGGCGCTGGTGAGCCACCGTTTTCGCACCATGGATCATATGATGTCATTGAATAAAAGTGTTAATATGATTATCAATATCAAAAATATTGATGACATCGGCAAGATATTAAGCAGAGGGGTAACAGACACCAACCTGTTTTTTCGTCTTTATAAAGAGATGCTGAAAGAAAGTGGACGGATTTGAAGTTAAGACCGAGGGCCGGCGGTTGAAGACTCAGGGCCAAAGGTTGAGAGTATCGTTGTTTCTATTTTTCAAAAGAAAAAGAATGGGAAAACAGGATAGCGCGTAAAGAGATTGGATAAATGGAAAATAATTCAAAATATACCTGTGCCGATTACAGAGAAGAAATGATTTTAGTCGGCCTGAGGCAGCGTCTAAACCAGGCTGATTTAACTGAAACAGAGCGGATAGAAATCATCGAAGAAATCGATCGGCTAGAAACCGCCATGGATATGAATTAATGCAGCGGGAACAAGCTGAAGTCAGGCAGATGGGCAAGAACCTTTATCTGATTTCCCTTTGCCCGCCTGTTATCGGGTTTGAAAAATTTATCGGTGCATGGGCCTTTACCGGTAAAAAAAAATTTGTGGTGGATGTGGGACCCTCCGTGACCAGCCCGGGCCTTTTAAGCGCATTGCAAACGCTTGGCATTCATACCCTTGATTATATCCTTTTGACCCATATCCACCTCGATCATGCCGGCGGTATCGGTGAAATGGCCCGGTTTTTCCCGGCAACACCGATTGTTTGCCACAAAATCGGTATTGGGCACCTTGTCGATCCAACCCGGCTTTGGGAAGGTACGGTAAAGACCCTTGGGGCTCTCGGTGAGGCCTATGGGCCGGTCATGCCGGTTTCAGCCGAACGCTTTGTTGATGCGGCCCTGTTTAAATCGGACTCAATCAAAGCCCTTATCACGCCGGGGCATGCGGCGCATCATGTCAGTTATTTGGCCGGGGAGAACCTTTTCGCAGGGGAAGCCGCAGGCGTATATCTGGAACTGTCATCCGGCCGCACCTACCTGAGACCGGCGACACCCCCCAGACTTTTTCTGGATACTGCCGTCAAGAGCATTGATAAACTGCTGGCGCTAAGCCCATCGGTAATTAACTACGGCCATTATGGTTCCTGTAAAAATGCAATAAAAATGCTGGCAATGCATAAAGGCCAGTTATTGCACTGGGAGCGGGTAATCAGCAATGTCATGCAACACACTGATGCGGAATCTCTTGAGGAGGCCTGCCTGAAAAATCTATTGGAGAGCGATTCACTTCTAAAGGGTTTAACCGGTCTGAATGATGCCGTACAAAAACGTGAACTGGGGTTTTTAAGAAACAGCATCCGGGGATTTCTGGAATATCTGCAGTTTCGTAGGAGTGTGTAGCGCCATCCGGGAATGAGAATTTTTGGCGCCTCGCTGTTTTGTGTGAAGAAAACAAACCATAGACAGCCCCGGGATACACCAAATAACGAAAAACCGGATTTTTGTTTAACAAAGCGTGTTGCTTATAATCCGCAATCCTTCCAGGGTAAGATTGTTTTCAACCTTCTCGATTGTTTCCGTTACCCGTTGCATTGTCACGGCAAGTCCGCCGGTGCTGATCACCCTCGGAGACAGGCTCATTTCTGTTTTCATGCGTCGTACAATGCCGTCGACCAGACCGGCATAACCGTAAATAATACCGGCCTTTATGCTGTTTGCCGTATCCGTGCCGATCACCTTTCCCGGGGGTGTAAAAATATCAACCCGGGGGAGTTTGGATGCTTTGATAAACAGTGCTTCCGCGGAGATCATAATCCCTGGACTGATGGCACCGCCTAAATATTCGCCTTTTTCAGAGATCGCATCAAAGGTCGTGGCCGTACCGAAATCGATTATGATCAGACTGGTTCGATATTTGTGAAAGGCGGCTACCGCATTGACGATTCTGTCGGCACCGACTTCGTCCGGGTTGCTATAAAGAATCGGCATGGATGCGGCGGACCTGGCATCAACCCAGATGGGCTGGTGGGCCAGATATTTAAGGCAGAACGCGTCCAGAATATTAACCATGGGGGGGACAACACTGGAAATAATCGTGCGGGTGATATCTCCGGGCCTGATATTGTTTCCTGCAAAAAGGCTTGTGGTCAAGACATAGAATTCATCTGCGGTTGTATTTCTTTCCGTGCGTATTCGCCAGTCTATGACAAGCTTTGACCCATCATAAATGCCCATTACAGTATTTGTATTACCAACATCGATGACCAGTAACATTTTCTCCCTTATTCGCGCACTATTTTTACAGAAAAAATTTCCGGAGTAACCTTTGTCAGAATTATTTTAACCGGCAGCGTAATAGTGGCCCGCCTGACATAAATGCCAGGTTCAAGTCCCTGCAGATCGACAAAAACTTCCGGTTTTTCTTTTAAATGGAATTTGTCGACCATATTGGCCGGCCCCTGGATTTCAAGATCGATTTTGGGCGGTGTAATCGTATAGGTATACTTTGAATTTTTCCCAACTACCGGGATACCGCTGATTTTTTTTATGGCTATACGCTGGCCCACATGAATTTCGGCAAACATGATCTTATCCGGCGTAGCCAAAGTAACGTTTTCAGGCAGATCAATTACAATTTCCTTTTTCAATAATTCAGATATTCCGGTGATATCGATTGGTTTTGTGCGAATACGGTCCATTCCGGCTACCGTATTAACGGGGCCCGAGACAATCACGAATTCAGGTCTTATCTCTGTCTCGGTTATGGTATAACCGCCGGCCGGTTTGCCGAATAAAAGAAGGTCTACCGGCAGCGGCTTCCTGGCTTTTTTCTCAATATTCAGGCCAAAAGAAGAGGGCTTGATCTTTACAATTTTAATTATTTTGGGCAGTAAAATATTTTTTGGATCCAGCAGAATATCCTGCCGTCCCTCCTTTACTGCAGAAAGGTTAAGTGTATAATACGGGAAACGGCCCGACAAGGCTTTGATTGAAGATTTCGGGCCCCGTATATGTAGTTCCAGATCGCCCGGCGGCGGGCCGGTCAGAACCAATCCCTGCGGGATGTCACCGGTTTTGACCGGGATACGTATCGTGGTTTCGATAATAGATGTAAATGGCCATAACAGGATGACAATTACCCCAAGTACGAGAGCCAGGCTGATAATTGTAATTGTTCTGTTAAGAAAAAGCATTCAAATCCTAAAGCTGATCCGGACAAACCGGGATTCGGTTGGATATTGACGATTGAATAGTTGTGGTATCGCCCAGTCAATTGAAAATTTGCGGTATCGCTCCGCTCTGTCTTTTTATAAAATAAAATCGATAAAACACTTTAATTATTCAATTTTTACTATTCATTTTTCAACTATACAGGTTCCCTCTGGCTTTTTTAAACATAAAAAACACACAAAATTAAGTAATAAGCGCCTAAAGCGCCGTCCGGGCCGTTTTAATAGCATCTATAAGGCTGGCAGTTGCCCGGCTGTTCACCGCATTATGTACCCTTACAATATGGGCGCCATGTAAAATAGCGGCTGCAACTGCTGCCTGAGTACCGGTTTCTGCAATCTGAGCATCGGGGTTTATAGTATCGGTGTACTCTTTTTTAAGAACGCTGCGGATAAACCCTTTTCTTGACGGACCAATGAGTAAGGGCGCATCAAGTACATTGAATGCTGCAAGATTTTTAATCAGGGTCAGGTTATGTGCAACGGTTTTTCCAAATCCGATCCCCGGGTCGACAATAATTTTTTCTTTTAGGATGCCGCGGCTTTCGGCATATGTAATTGCTACAGCAAGAAATTTTGTAATATCAAGAATTAAATCGCTATACGTCGGAGCCGCCTGCATTATTTTTGGTGTCCCCTGCATATGCATCAAAACAACCGGCACGCCGGTCTGAGCGACAATATCTGCCATGTCGGGGTCTGCTTTCAAAGCACTGATGTCGTTGACCAGACTGGCGCCTGCCCCAATTGCCGCTTTGGCAACCAATGCTTTTTGTGTATCGATGGAAACAGGTATGGGAACACGCCGAACCAGCTCACGGATGACCGGTACCACCCTCTGGATTTCTTCCCGGGCCGGGACCGGATCGGAAAACGGCCGGGTGGATTCTCCCCCGATATCCAGGATATCAGCCCCCTCCTTGAACATCCGTTCTCCATGTGCTACGGCTGTATCGATGGAAAAATATTTCCCGCCGTCTGAAAAAGAATCCGGTGTCACATTGACAATACCCATGATACAAGTGCGCGGCCCCAGTTCAAGGCTATGGTTTCCACAGGTTATTGTATATGATTTCATTTTTTAGTCCACATATTTCGCAAATTGCCCCGGTTAAATAGAAGCAGAAGCAAATTTAACAGGGCAGGCACAAATTGCAATACATACGAGACAGGGTCGCAAAATCTGTTGGGTTCAATTTCCCGCAGCTTGCTGCGGTGGGTCGTTTATGGGTAGACATTGTCAGATGGCTGAGTAGCCTGTCCATTTAACTATTTAGCGATCTCTGAACAGTTACCCTTGATTCTTGCCTATGGTTTTTCCGGACGCTCCTGCGCGCCGGGTCGATCGTTGGAGCTGTCCTCCCCTTGTTTATCCGTTGTTTCACTCGCCGTTTCCTGCGAACGGGATTTTGTGTCGTTTGTGTCGGTATCGGTCCCATGAGATGGCAGCTCAATGTCGGGCCTCAAAGATAAAATGAGTTCATCAAGTTCGGCACCCAAAACCGTTTCTTTTTCCAGCAACATATCCGCCAGTTTATGAAGAATATCCACGTTTTCCGCAAGAACCTCTTTGGCCCGGTTATAGGATGAAATAATCAGGTCCTGTACTTCTTTATCGATTCTGCGGGCGGTATCCTCAGAATAGTCCCGGTGCTGCGAAATTTCACGGCCTAAAAAGACCTGCTCTTCGCCCTTGGCGTAACTCAAAGGCCCGAGGGTTTCACTCATGCCCCAGGAACGAATCATCTTCTGGGCAATATCTGTTGCCTGTTTGATATCATTGGAAGCCCCGGTGCTGATGCGGTTGAAAATAATTTCTTCGGCCACCCGGCCGCCAAAGGCAACGGACAGTTCGTTTTTAAGCTGATCCTTGTATTTGAATTCTCTCTCTTCCGGCAAAAACCAGGTAATGCCGGCGGCCCGGCCCCGGGGAATGATGGTGATTTTGTTGACGGCATCCGTCTCCGGCAGGAATCGCGCCACCAGAGCATGTCCGCCTTCATGATAGGCTGTGGTTTTCCGGTCTTCCTCTTTGATCACCTTGGATTTACGTTCCAGTCCCATATAGACTTTGTCCTTGGAGTCCTCAAAGTCAACCATATCGATTTTCTCCTTATCCCGTTTGGCGGCGAGGAGGGCTGCTTCATTTACCAGGTTTTCAAGATCAGCGCCGGAAAATCCCGGGGTTCCCTTGGCCAGGATCAGAATGTCGACATCCTTGGCCACAGGGGTTTTTTTCATATGGACCTTCAGAATCAGCTCGCGGCCCTTGATGTCCGGCAGGGAAACATATACCTGGCGGTCAAAACGACCCGGCCGAAGAAGGGCCGGGTCCAGTACATCGGGCCGGTTGGTAGCTGATATCAGAATAACGCCTTCGTTGGATTCAAAGCCATCCATTTCCACCAAAAGCTGGTTCAGGGTCTGCTCCCGTTCATCATGACCGCCGCCCAGCCCCGCACCGCGATGCCGGCCTACGGCGTCGATTTCATCGATAAAGATGATACAGGGGGCATTTTTTTTGCCCTGCACAAAAAGATCCCTGACGCGTGATGCGCCGACACCCACAAACATTTCTACAAAATCCGAGCCGCTGATACTGAAAAAAGGAACATCGGCTTCTCCGGCAATCGCGCGTGACAAAAGGGTTTTGCCGGTACCCGGAGCTCCGGTAAGGAGTACGCCCTTGGGAATTCTGCCCCCGAGACGGGTAAATTTTTTGGGCTCTCTGAGAAACTCTACGATTTCCCCGAGCTCTTCCTTGGCTTCATCGATGCCGGCCACATCTTCAAACGTAACCTTGGCCGACTGATCGGTCTGTAGGCGGGCCCGGCTTTTACCGAAACTCATGGCTTTGCCACCACCGGACTGCATCTGGCGCATGAAAAATATCCAGACACCGATCAGCACAATCATGGGAAACCAGGAGACCAGCACCGACATATACCAGGGCGATTGAGTCGGCGGTTTGGCCGTGATGGATACACCCTTTGCCCGCAAGGTCTTGATCATATCACTGTCCTGGGGGGCAAATATTTTAAATCTGTTGCGATTGGAGTCCGTGACAAGCAGTTCCTGCCCTTGAATGGTCACTTCAGCGATCTGCTCATTTTCCACCATTGACAGAAATTCCGTGTAACTGATACTGGTTTCAGGCATCTGCTGCTGATTAAAAAGGTTATAAAGCATAATCATCATCAATGTTATGACGAGCCATAATGCCAGGTTTTTATGAAACGGATTCAAATGACGTTACCTCCTTAAAAACTTTGGTACGGACCCAAATGCCCGTTTTATTGTAAAATAATTTAAGTATAAGTTACATAATATTTGAATTAAGGTAATGAAAAAATAAACATTATTATGCATTAGGCAAGCAAAATTTCCGCTTTTACAACATTTTGGGTAAACGGTGTAACTTTAACGGACTCATCGATTCTATGACCGGGGACCCAGATAATTTTATCACGACTGACCAAAAGCGGGCATTTTGTTCGTTCGTACCGGGGCGTCTTATGATCAATGAAATATTTTTTCAATTTCTGGCTTCCTTTCATGCCCAGCGGCGTAAACCGGTCTCCGGTCTGCGGTGACCGTACAATAATAGGAAATGAGAATTTATCCATATCGAGAAATGCCGTGTCCTTACCCGTGTTTTTGAGATCGGTCGGTGTTTCAAGTATAACCGGGAAAAACTTTAAAAAAACATTCAGTTCTTTTAAATAGAGCGTCTGAAACGCTGTAAGCGTATAACAAAAATCAGATGCCGAATCAATATCATACCAGGGGGCGATCTCCCGCAGGGGGCCCTTTTCCCGGGTAATCACCAAAGTTGCATGACAGCGCCGAATTCGCATACGATCCGGCAGGTCAAGGGTCTTTTCAGATACCTTGCTTTGCAGTAGGCCGAGGATCGCGTCGATATGTGAAAAACCGATGCGCCTCAAATCACCCCGGCAGGCCAGAA
This sequence comes from uncultured Desulfobacteraceae bacterium, assembly GCA_964522985.1. Classification (GTDB taxonomy): domain Bacteria; phylum Desulfobacterota; class Desulfobacteria; order Desulfobacterales; family 4572-123; genus 4572-123. Next base: position 516 of record CAZFXX010000093.1, on the reverse strand, counting down.
CAGCCTTTCTGATAATCCTTCGTTGCGCCGCCACATGGATCTTTGAGAGCGCTTTGATTGAAAGCGTTATGCCGGTGGTATTCCTATCCATCACCGCATCGGTAAATAGCGGTGTGATCATCTCTTCAAGCCACTGCTCTTCACTTTTTGCAAGGAGCGAGAGCCGGTTAATGTTTTTAACCGCTGCACGATTGTAGGATTCCTGCAACAGGGGAATCAGATCGTGCCGGATTCGATTGCGAAAAAACCGGGTATCTGAATTGGATGAATCCACAACATATTTTAGATTGTATTTTCCTAAAAATGCAATAATTTCAATCCGGTTTGATGCAATCAAAGGACGGATGATTGTTGGGTTGGGAGCCTTTTGGAACCGTATCGCGGGGATACCGGAGATGCCCAAAGGGCCGCTTCCCCGGAGAATGTTCATCAGGACAAGCTCGGCATTATCATCACAATTGTGGCCCAGGGCGATGCTGCCGTATCTGTTTTCCCGGGCAATTTTGTTGAAAAAAG
>CAZFXX010000092.1:0-10382 GCA_964522985.1 uncultured Desulfobacteraceae bacterium | reverse complement strand
CCACCGGAGGCCCCACCGGAAAAGCCGCCGCCCACAATACCCGAGGTACTGTCGATGTCGGTTTTCCCACCCACTGCCCATTCGGTGCCGATCCGGAAATCCTTGTCCACATTGACCTCCATGATCAATGCTTCGATATAAACCATGGCCCGGGGGATATCTAGTTTTTTGATGATATCTTCCAGAACCAGGTAATCCTCTTTTTCAGCCATGATGATCAGGCTGTTGGTGGCTTTGTCCGCCTTTATTTTAACTGTTTCGGAGACGACGCTTACTTTTTTACCCTTTATCGTGCCATTTTTTTTGGCGGGTAGTTCCTGTAATACCTTGGCCAGGTCCTCTGCAGCGGCATTTTCCAGATAATAAACATGGATGGATCCCTGGCCCCGGGGCGTTTCCCGGTCCAGCAGTTTAATCAGGCCGGATACCCGCGTTGTGTCCACTTCACTGGCCAGCAGAATAATGGTGTTGGTCCTTTCATCGGCAACAAACTTGATGGTTTTGACCGTAGTTCCTTTTTTGGCTTTGCGGGTGGTTTGGAACACAGACTGCAGAATCTTGACTAGTTTGGTTGAATCCGCATATTCAATGGGAATAACCGAAACCTGGTGCCCGATGCCGGGAATATCAATGGTTTTCAGGATGCGCTGCAGTCGTTTAATATTGGAATAAACATCGGTGACGATGAGCGTGTTGGTGGGCGGGTAGGATAGGATCACGCTGCTTTTGGAAATCAGGGGGGTGAAAAGTTGCTTGATTTCTGCGGGGCCGGCATATTTTAAATGGATCAACTGGGTGACGATCTTGTCTTCGGAACTGCCGGATTCTTTTTCAAGCAGGGTTCTGATATTTTTTGATCGGGCATCTGGAGAGGGGACAATCTTTGTGATTTCTCCGGCCTTGACCGTTGTATAGCCATGAACCTCCAGTACCGATTCAAACACCTTGAAGGCTTCGGCCAGGGAAATTTTAGCCGGTGAAATGATGGTGACCTTGCCCTTGACCCGGTGATCCACGACAAAGTTTTTGCCGGTCAGTTCGCTGATAAACTTGATAAATACATTGATATCGACGTTGTTGAAATCGATGGACACGAACCGTTGGACCGCAGCTTTCGGTGAAGCTGCCGGTTTGTTTGCAGCGTTAGCGCCAAAGACCGGCAAGGCCGGCAATATTAAAAAAAACAATATGGCGCACTGGCGTCTCATGATGCGTTTGTCTAATTTGAATATTTTAGAATATGGTTTCATTTTTTTACCGATTGTTAGCAGGTTGCGGTTTCAATTTTCAATATTATAAACGATATCTCTCAACTGGCCCCGGCGTTTGACCTGCAGGGCCGCAGAGGACGCCGATTTTAGTTTTGAATAGAAGCCTATCGCATCATCCATGGACTGGATTTTTTCGCCCTCTACACCTTTGATAATATCTCCATTTCGAAGTCCCATTTTTCGAAAAAGCGAATTGGGCTTGATTCCGGAAAGGATGAGCCCGTCCGGTTCCCCGTTTTCGATATAGGGCCGTACTTTTATCTGGTTCATGAGCTCGTTCATATCGGCCATGGCGTCTTCGATCTGGGAGCGTTTTATTTTGATCTGATATGATCTTGCCGGAGATGATTTTGTTATAGCCGCGGAACGTCCTGGAGAAAATGTACGCTGCGATCTCCCGCTTTGCAGTTTTTCCATTTCCAGAATTTCGTCTTTGCCGTTGACACTCAATACAACCTTTTCCCGCAGGATCAGTTTTACAGTTGCTTCCTGAATCGAATCTCCATTGCCATAAAGATTTTGTTTCCTTTTTTTTGTATCTTCGATGACGGCACGATCCTTTCCCTCAACGCCGGTAACGGTTCCCCATAGTTTAAGTTTTAGATCAGTTGGTTTCAGATTGTCCAGATCGACCTGCTGTGCGGTTTCAGGAATATTCGCTGTTTCCGTGTTAAAAAGATTGCGCTGTGCTACGATCTGATAGTCTGAAAGCGGTCGTTGGACTTTTTTATCAGGTTTGATAACATTGTGGGAACTGACTTCGGAACGGTGGAATTTTGTCATCCGGGTTGCGGCAATCTTGTAAAAGGCAATAACGCCCAGATATATGCCGGCTGTCAGTAACAGTATGTTGAAAATCGTAAAATAGGTTTTTATCATATCTTTTGTCAATACAACGATTCAGGGTGTTATTTAGAATGTTGAAACATCTTTTCCTTCAATAATCTTCTAAAGGGAGAACCTGGGGTCTTCCAACGTTCCCCTGATTTTGAATCTAAGGCCGTTTTTAGCGGATTTTAGTTGGGGCAGTAGCATGCTGGCGATACCCTGGCCGAGACTCGCGATAAAGTCCGAGTGGGGCAGGATTGAACCGCTGAGCCGCAGTGTACTTTTTTCAAAAGGATTTTTTAAAATGATGATACCGGAAATCGTACCATCTACCTGGTTTCCGTTGAACGTGCATTTTTTTATCTGCATTCTGCGACTGGCGAGGGTGACTTCTCCTTCGATATACTGAAAGGACAAATTATTAAGCCCGAATACCGGGGACGGAAAAGTAAGCATTGCATTGGCCAGGTTCAGGTCGGCATGCGCACTTATAAGTGGTCTGCGGCTTTTGTTAACGACCACTTGGCCGGAAAGCAGCCCTGCGGCCTGGTATCTGGAAAAATCCTGAAATCCGGGAATCTCCAGGATTTGAATTTCGTTTAAATTGATATTTATGCGTGAATGGCCGTCTGATTTTTCCCTTGAAACAAAAGCCTTTCCGTCAAAGGCGCCGCCCCCGGTTCGACCCGTGAAGGTGTAAATGGTTTCGGGTTTGAGAAAAGAGAGTAATGCCGGTTTTATTTGTATTTCATTAATATCAAACAGAGAATCGTTGAATCGTTTTATGGTGACATTTTGTAGTTTTATTCCCGGCGGCAGAACAGGCACTGCCTGTCCGGTCATGACTGAAAAATTCGGATTGACCTGGGAAATTTTATAGGCCAGTGTTTCTTTTATCATGTCCGACGGAAAAAAATAATACAGTAAAATACATGTAATTACAGTAGTATATGCGCAATAAAAAAATATTTTTTTGTTTTTGCTCATAACCGCCTTATGTTTCCAACGTTTCAACCTGCAACACAACGTTTATGCCGTTTTTTTGTGTCTCTTTCTTTAATATCGATAATCGTTTGACCCGAACCATGCTCGGGGATGTTTCCACCATGTGCAGGTAGGTAGTCAGTTGGCTGAGCGTTACAGCCTGTAATTTCATCTCCACCAAAGACAGCTTGTAGGGGCTGTTTTTTTGAATTGAGGTAGATGGTTTCATATAGGTTATATTGCTTTTAATCCGGGCTTTGCCGGCCAGATTATCAAGAAATGAAAAAAGGGTAAACCCCTTGGGTCGTCTGGCGAATCTTGATTTCGCCGAATTGGCCTGATAACGCAATGTTTCATATTCCGCATTAAGCAGGACCATGTCCGCCAGAATCCGGGTCTTGGCCTGCAGGGTCCTCTGCACCTGCTCTCTCTTGTCCATAAAGGGAAAGACAATAAATTGCAACCCGACAAAAAGGCATATAAAAACACCGGCTGCATATATAGCGTAGCGTTCCCGTTTTTTCAGTTTTATGGCCATTGCTTGATGATGCTCCTACAGTCCTATTTTTAATTTAAAGCGCACCCGGTTTCCGGGTTTATCGATATTGGCTGAATTGATGGTGACCGTTTTAAACCAGGACACCTGGCTAAGCTGGTTTTTCATATCGTCGACAGCGTTAAATGTGCTGGTTATACCGGAGATTAAAATATTGTCGGGGCTGATCACCAGACTGCTGAGATCGACATCGGTTTCGGATGGAATCCGCCGGCTGATCTGTTCTAAGATTTCAATCCTGGGCAGATATTCACCGGTATCCCCGGAGAGCATCTGTTTTTTTTTAATTTCCTCAATCTTTAAGCGCATCTGCTGGAGCGGGTCGACGATTCGTTTAACTTCCGGGAAGGTTGATTTGAAAATTTCTTGAATCCGTGTGTCCAGCCGGAGCAATTGTTTGCTTGAGCTGCTGCTGTCGATCATGATGTTTAAAAGGCCCATGAGTAACACAAGGATTGCCAGTGTGCCGGTTTTGACAAAGCTGCTTTTATGCTCGGCCCAGTGCTTTTTGACTGCAAAAGGGCCCCTTCGGATATTCAGGCAGCCCGTTCGTTCTGAAAAGAGAAGCGCAAGGGCCAGGGCAGGGTCCATACCGGCCGGGTTCCAGGGGGCAGCCATGGATTTGGACAGGGTTGTGTCGGTCAGGGCGGCCAGGTCGCAGATGGACACAGGGTATCCGGTTAATTCCCCGATATCTGCCTGAAAGTCAGGCGTCACGCGGCCGGGGCCGGTCAGATAGATCCGGTCCGGCTTGAAATCAACCTGGAACTGTTCTTCAACGGCAAGTAGCATGCGTTGGATTTCGATACTCAGGGATCGGGCCGTCCGTGACGTATCCGGGTTTAAACCCACCGTGCGAATCAGATGGATTTGCCTGTCCATGATGGCGATCAGCGTGCTTTTCTGAGGATCGATTTCCATCAGAAGGATATTGGGTGCAATTCCCGGTGTTTTTACCAGGCAGAGAGCTGTTGGATATCCACCGCCAACGGTGATGATATCCGGATCGATTGTGTGGGTTGTCAGAATATCCAGGTATGAAGAAAGTTTGGCATTTTCCAGACCGGCTACAAAAATATCGGATGGACGTGAATTGTCCGCCCTTTCAAGCATATGAAAATCCAGAACCAGATTATCCACCGGAACCGGCATCAGCGGTTCCAGTTCATAGGCAAGGATTTGGCGAATTTTTTTCTGGCCCTTAAAAGGCGCCTGAAAGTTGCGGAAAAAAAATTCGGCCGCCGGAAAAGATGCGGCACAGCCTGAACAGGAAAGGTCCATCTCCCGTGTAATATTTTCCAGTGCTGAAGCCATGGCGTTTTCAAAATCACCCTCGGCGGCAACGGGCACATGAGCGTATGCTTCAATTAAATTGCCACTCAGTGTGTTTTTGATTGCCACTGCCGATATTGAATTATGCCGAATATCAAGGCCGAGGATTTTTTTGCTCAAGAGTAGGTCCTCATGTTGTTTTTATTTTGTCTCATACAGGTTTGTTCCACGTTTAGTCGCATCATTTTCAGCTTTAGTTTGTTCGTAAACGTGCACGTGAGTGTGAACGTAAAAGTTGCCGGATTTGACATAGTTTTGTGAGCATTGAAACAATGCGTGTTCGTAAAGCGTTCCCTTTGTTAAAAGCCATATTAGGAATTTATAGTATACCCTATTGTGTTTGCCAAGATAAAATTTTGCATTGATATTTACCGGATTTTTTCTCCTTTTCACGCCGAACCATAGCAATTACAGTTGTTTTCAGGTCATGCAGGGTCGCTGATGCCTGGATTCGGAACAGATCGCTGGTGGTAGTGATCAGTTCTTTCTTGATGCCGCTGTCTTTACATCCCGGACAATTCGCATACCAGTCGCCATCCAACGTGTTTGCGAACGTTTCATCTTCCTTTTCCTGCCGATATTCATAGATGGCTATGGCGAATTCTTCGTTGCCTTCGGGTAAAAGGGCTACAATAACAGGCAAATCGGCTGTATTGATGTTTATTTTACCGTCATAGGTAAATTTTGTACTCCCGGAATCTGTTGCACCATAAACCGTTATATATTGACCCAGTCCCAGCGTTTCGCCAAAACCGGCTAAAAACTCAGGGGTGATACCTTTTACCCGTGCAAGTTCGTCAAGATGGCTGAATGGACCGTTTTTACAGGGATACGGCTGTTCCAGGCCTTCGTAATAGTCGGATTCGGCACCGGTGACGCCGGTGATGGCATCGTTATCATTGGAATCCAGCCAGTCTTTGACCGAATTTATGATCCCCGTGATCTCACTTTCTTCCACTGTTTCCGTATCCTGATCGATGATGTTCTGCATCAGTCTGGTCCATAAAAGGTATTGGGATTCATTAAACTCTTTTCCCTCGGGAAATTGTACCAGTGCATTAATTTGAACTTTGGCCTTTTCATCTTGAATACTGACAGTGACCTTGCCCTGGTCAAAAGCAAGGACGGATAAAAAGTCGACTATTTTTTCAGGATCGGCCCAGTCTTCCTGTACCGTATCGATTTCAGTTTCATTTTTATCCTTGACCAGGATGGCTATGGCTGTCTGTATGCCTGATGAGGCCATCTGCGTCAGTGTGACCTGATCCCGCAGCACCATGGTGGTTGTAACCGATGAGCGTGCCCTGCGGTTGAGTTCCAGGGCAGCTGTAACCATCAGGGTGATCATGGTCAGGACAATCAACAGTGCAATGCCGCGGTTATTTTTTAAAATAGGCGTGTGCATAGGTGTCGGGTTGTTTCAAGTTTTTTTAACCTGTCAAGTTACTCAATTTTTTCCCGGCCGGAAAAAAGAAAAACGGTGGTTTTAAAGGTTTGGGATCTATCTTCGTTTCCTATCTCAAGCGATATGCTGATAGCACTTGGGGTGGCGTAACCAAACTCCGCGGCATCGGAATCCCATTCGTCAAATGTTTCTTCTGAATTATGGTAGGTGAAGGTAAGGGACTTGATGTTTTTACAGACAACCGGGTCCCATCTGTTTTCTTCAAATTCGGACGAGAATGGAAAAAGTCGGTCCCCGCGTCTGAGGACGTATTTTCCATCCGTTTCCTGAACATAATAAACGATTTCCGCAATACCGCCGGCCTGATCATCGTGGATCGGCAGGTGGGCCTGGGATGCCAGCCTCAATCGGTCAAAGGACGAATCGCCGACGTCCTCTGTTCTTCCGTAGATCCGGTAAGGATCAGGCGGCGCATTAAATTCAGGTTTTGCATACATCGGCGGTGTCTCCACCCAGGTGGCCTGAAGATCTGTTGTCATTCGATTTAAACAGGTTTGTGCCATATTGGATTGACCCATACTTTCGTTAATTGTTGCAACGTTTGAAAAAACGGCATTATATGACCCGAAAATGGTGGTAATGATGATGGAAAAAATAAAAATAGCGATTAAAATTTCAATCAGGGTAAACCCCGATGTCTCAAATGATGAATTTTGAATGATGAATTTTGAATGATGATTACTTAATGAAGCGCCAAAAGTACAGGGACGCAGGTAGATTGTGCGAGCCGGCTGTGATAGACCACGGCAAGCCATAAAAACAACAGAGCGAAGCGATACCCTGTTTACCCTTAAGTATTCATCATTCATCATTCGTTTCTACCCGTCATCCCTCATATAATAATAGCTTCTCAGCGCGTATTTAAATTCACCGGCATTAAAAAAAATGGCCACGTCAATTTTTTTCAGGTTTTCAGATTCGGTTTCAAGTTCTTCAGACGATGTATCCTCTATGGCTGAAACCCACGTATATCCAGGGAAATCAGTCCCGAAATCACCGGAATCGCCTTCGCTGTCATCCTGGCTGTCCGCCATGATCCGGGCTATTTTGCTTTGGGCCAGGAAAGGTGCCCGGGTATAAAATTTTTCGGCGATTGTCATGCGGATGGTTTGAGACTGCATTTTGTAGACAGCCACCAGCACAATGGCCATGATGGCCAGGGCCACCATCACTTCCAGCAGGGTAAATCCGGCATTTGATATGTTTGTTTTACTCTTCAAATTCAATATATTCATCAACTATTCGGGCATCCGGCAGAAAAGGGTCGATCTGAAATGTCATTTTTTGATACCCATCCTTTTCCACGTGGATGAATGCCATTTGTGAAAAATTTTCTTTGTAAAAAAAAATATCGGCCCGGCCTGAGGTGATTTTTCCCCGTCCCGGATATTCAACATCCGTAATTTTCAGATCGTCGGGAAGCTGAAAACTTTTCTGCATCTGCTTTTCAGTTTCTTCGGCGGTCATCCCGTCACCGCTGCTCCACAGTGTACCATTGTCCAGATCAATATGCATGGCATAGCGCTTCTGGTGTTTAAGGGCATTTGTTTTAAGATTCCGGTTTGTTGTCATGATCCAGAGGCTCATGATTTTTTTTGAATCTTTGATCGTTGTATTTTGAAATCGGGGCATGACAAAAAAAAGCACAATGCTCATAAGGGCAAGGACGACAATCAGTTCAATCAAAGTAAACCCTTTGTTTGAACGAAACAGACGTTGCCGGGCCATCTTGTTTTTACCGAAGCCGTCTGTTGGTAAAAGCTTTTCGGGACCCCCACCCACCACATTGATATCGGCGGACACGCTGTTATTCAATCTCCCAGTTGTTGATATCACTGTTTTTGTCCTCACCTCCGGGAACCCGGTCAGCACCATAGGCTGATATGTCAAAATCTCCGTGAACACCCGGTGAAAGGTAGATAAAATCATTTTTCCAGGGATCTTTGGGTAGTCTCCCCTTGTCCATATAGCCACCGGTTTTCCAGTTATTTGGAATTTGACCGGAGTCGGGTTCTTCAACCAGGGCCTGCAGGCCCTGCTCAGTGTCGGGGTAAAAACCGTTGTCCAGATTATAAAAATTTAAGGCGGTCTCAAGGCTTTTAATCTGCATCTTGGCCATGACCCGTCTAGCTTCTTCCGGGCGTCCCATAATTCTGGGGACGATCAGGCCGGCAAGAATGCCGAGGATAACAATGACAACCATCAGTTCAATGAGGGTAAACCCCCGGTTATTTGTGTTTTGCAGTAAAAACCGTTTTTTCATTTTTCCTCCCAAAGAGTATATCTCCTATAATCTTAAATCATTACATCACCAGCTGGTTCATTTCAAAAATCGGGAGGCATATGGACAGGACAATAAAACCCACCACCACGCCCATTACCAATATCATGATCGGTTCCAGCAGTGCGGTTAGGCCCAGTACCGCGGATTCCACCTCGTTTTCATAGACATCGGCCACCTTATCCAGCATGGTTTCCAGTTCACCGCTCTGCTCTCCAAGCTGAATCATTTGAATTGAAAGGTTGGGGAAAAGGGCTGTCGTCTCCAGTGACTCGCCCAGTCCCTGGCCCTTGCCCACTTGAACGGCGGCATCTGCAATGGCATTGGAAATGATTTTGTTGCCTACGATATTTTTCACAATTTCAAGGGCTGATAACATGGAAACACCATTTTTCAGGAGTGATCCCAGCGTTCGGGAAAACCGGGCCGAGGAGATTTTTTTTATCAGTTGACCCACCAATGGTATCCGTAGCACCGCTTTATCGACGACAAGGCGGCCTTTTGCTGTTTTTTTAATGCTGCGCAAAGCAAAGGGGATGGCAATCAGGACCATCAGGAAGACCCACCAGAAGGATTTGAACGTTTCGCTGAGGCGGATAAGCAAGAGTGTCGGTGTCGGGAGGGTTTGATTCATGTCGGCAAATATGCCGGTGATGCTGGGGACAATAAACGTCAAAAGCAGAAACAAAACCACGGAACCGATAAAGGCCATCAGGACGGGATAGGCCAGGGCATTGCGAATGCGGTTGTTCAAGGCCTGCTGTTTTTCGGTAATGTCTGCCAGTTGATTCAAGACAATTTCTAGCGTGCCGGACGTCTCTCCGGCCCTGACCATGTTGATATATAACGCTGAAAAGGTTTCCGGATATAAAGAAAGTCCCTGGGCAAAGCTTTGACCCTCAACAATCATATCCTTGATTTTAGCCAGTCGCCTGTTAAGGGCCGGTGTCTTTGTCTGGGGCAGAAGCGTGTCAAGGGCTGATACAAGTGGAAAACCGGCGCCCACCAGGGTCGCCAGCTGTCGGGTCAGCATGGATATCTCGGATTGTTTGATCCGTCTGCCCAGATGCAGGGATGATAAAAAACGATGATCCTTTTTTTTAACCGTGTCATGAACTTCCGTAATTTTGACAGGGTAAATACGTAATGATCTGAGTTTCCGGCGGGCCGTAACAGCGCTTTCAGAATCAAGGATCCCTGAAATCTGTTTTCCTTTGGCGTTTAAGGCTGAGTATTCAAATACCGGCATGACTACAGCTCACTGATACTTTTGAAAAGACAGATGGCAACATGCACATGAGCGAATATATTTGTTTAGAATCGGTCAATGCCCGGAATCGTTGCATGTCAAGTGGTGCCTTTTAAAAAAGATAGTATGTTATCAATACGTTTAAATGCTAATATAACCTGCCCGAAAGCATTTGTAAACACGATTGATCATAGCTCAACCCATGACCTCAATACCTAACCCGGATAAACCTGTGCTGTAGAAAAGGTGTATGCCGCAAAATGCAAATTACAAGCACCAAATGACAAACACCAAATGACAAATCTCAATGGCCAAATAATAATGTCCAAATCTCAAACAAGATCAATAGACATTCCGGTTCAGCATTTTTTCATAAAACAGACCGCAAAAAAGCCGTCCATGTCATGTTGATGGGG
>CAZFXX010000091.1:0-10389 GCA_964522985.1 uncultured Desulfobacteraceae bacterium | reverse complement strand
AAGCCAAGTTCCTTTCGGATATATGGCCATGCATGGCTTGAAAAGCTTTTTACGAAATCGTGTCAACTGGACTTTTTTACAGGTCGATGAATATTGACGTCAGATAAATCTTGACCTTGGTGTCACTGCCATATAAAGGTATTGCGGTGTGATGACGTATACCTTGGACAGCAAGAGATAAAGGTACCAACGTGGCAGCAGTAACTATGGAATCAAAGGGTGATCAGATCGGGTCTCCACATCCGGACGGAAAAAACACCAAACCGGCATATGACGTTGTTTTAAAAAAAGTATCCCATTATTTTGGATCACAGCAGGTTTTAAAAGATGTGTCGCTGGCCGTCATCCGGGGCGAGTTCTTTGGCATCCTGGGCCCCAGCGGTTCGGGTAAAACCACAACCTTGCGTATCATCGGCGGTTTTACGATCCCGAGCAGCGGAGAGGTCTATCTACAAAATAAACTCATGGGCCGGCGCCCTCCCTATCGGCGTAATGTAACCACCGTCTTCCAGAACCTGGCTCTGTTTCCCCACATGACGGTCTACGACAACCTGGCTTACGGATTGAAACGTCGTGGACTTTCCAGAGACGTTATTCAAAAAAAAGTTTTTCAGGCCCTGGATATGATTCGACTTGAAGGGCTGGAAAATCGGTACCCCAAAAAACTCAGCGGAGGGCAACAGCAGCGGGTAGCCCTGGCCCGGGCCCTGATTCTTGAACCGGCCGTGGTATTGTTTGACGAACCGTTAGGATCACTGGACCTGAAACTGCGGCGTGAAATGCAGATTGAGCTGAAACGAATCCAGCGCCGCCTTGACATCACATTTATTTACGTGACCCATGATCAGCAGGAAGCCTTGAATATGTGTGATCGGATCGCCGTGATGAACGATACAATGATCGAGCAAATCGGAACCACCGTGCAGATCTACGAACAGCCATGCAGTCGATTTGTGGCCGATTTTATCGGTGACACCAATTTTCTGGAAGGACGTGTGCTCACTTTAGCCCCGCCCCTGGCAACGGTGGAATGCAACGGATGGACATGCATTGTTGAGGCCGATGCCGATCTGCATCCGGATGAGAAGGTTGCATTGTCCATCCGTCCCGAACGAATCCGGATATCTCCCGACAAAAAAACCGGACCAAATGCCTATTCAGCCCGAATAGTGGACAACATTTATGCAGGTGCTTCCAGCCGCTGCATTCTGGAACTGCCCGGCGATATTCGCATCAAGGCGGATGTAGATGCCCGAATAGCATCGGGTTTAACTGTCGGCCGCCGGGTGACTGTGGGCTGGACACCTGAGGATACCTATGTTATCACACGTTGAAAATTGGGGTTTCAATGCTATCAGGTGCCCATTTTTTATGGGTGCAGGATGGACAAAGGAATGAATTTTGAGTCGTATGGAATAAAGTGGCAATTCTGCGTCTCTCACCACTCATCGCTTTCATGCCTCGTCAAAATCTCTGATTTTTTGCCCGACGGGGCATGGGGGTTATTTGAAATTTAGTGCTTGCAATTTGTTATTTCCGGTTTATCCGGCTTAGGATGCGCACCCGATAAATAGTCAAGAAAGGATACTCGGCCGCATTAATGGAGGAAATAAAAATGAGAAAAAAAACTGGATATTCATGGCGCAAAATAATACTGACGATCGTGTCCGGCATAGTGTTTTTGTCTGCCGGAATCGTATTTTCCGCCGAAACCAGGGAGTTGAACATATGGACATGGGGGATATACTGTCCCGATTTTGCCACGACATCGTTCGAGGCCAAATACGACATCAAAGTCAACTGCACTTTTTACCACGGCAACGAAGAGTTATGGGCCAAGCTGCATGCCGGCCATGAAAGCGTGGACATTATTCAGCCCAGCAACCACATGATACACCGGTTTGCGAAAGCAGGTGTGATAGAACCCATTGATATTGATAAAATCCCTAATTATGCCGGGCTTTCCAAAGGATTTAAGAAAGCCGACTACAACATCGTCAACAACCGTCAGTACAGTGTGCCCTATACATTCGGGCTCATGGGCCTGGCCTATCGCACGGATATCATTAAAACGCCGCCCACATCATGGGGGGCACTGTGGGACAAACACTACAAGGGGCATGTTGGCTTTACAGACCTACCCGTAGATGCCTGTTTCGTCACAGCCAAGTATCTGAGTATGGATATTGCCAAGCTGGATGCAGACATTGACGCCAAGCTGAAACCCATCAAAGCCAAAATCCGGGAGCTGAATCCGCTTTTACTCAAACGATTCAAAAGTTTGGAAGAGATGAAGAACCTGCTGGCCTCAGGCGATATCTGGATTACATCCGCGGACGACGGCATGATTCACAAAATGCAACTAGATGGTCAGCCCGTGGAACTTGTCGTGCCCTCGGAAGGATGTGCCGCCTGGATCGATCAGTTTGCCATACTGGCCGACGCCCCCCACAAGGAGGCTGCCTATCTGTGGATCAATCATATGCTGTCACCTGAAATGGCATCCCAGATGATTCAGAAGATCGGTTATATGGTGGTAAACAAGGAGGCCTCCGAGGCCCTGCCCGCCAACCTGGCTAAAATCATGACCTATACCGATGCGGAAACCCTTCGCCTCGTACCGTATCCCACGCTGGACCCCAAAACTAGTGAAAAAATCGTCAAGGCGTACCAGGATGTCAGAGGAGAGTAGAAACATACCGGACGGCATGATGGAACCCTCTAAAGCAGACACCTCAAAAACACCCGGACCAGGCCCCATGGGAAGACACCACATGGCCTGGCTGGTGGTATTTCCCGCTGCTTTTCTGCTGATCGTTTTTTTTCTGATCCCCATGTTTGTGGCCCTGCGCTACAGTTTGCTGTCCACCATGCCGTTTTTTGATCCGAATCCTTCCTATACCCTTGCCAATTATATCCGTGTGTTGACCGAACCCATCTATCTACGGTCGTTTACGCGTACCGCCGGGTATGCGGCTACAGCCACTACCATATCACTGGTGATCTCCTATCCGGTGGCCTACTACCTGGCCCGCGAAGCCCGAAGGGGAGGGCTGATACTACTGGTTATGCTGATTCCCTTCTGGACCAGTATCATCCTCAGGGTTTTTTCATGGAAGATTATCCTGGGCTCCAGCGGCATCATCAACTCCCTGCTCAAAACCATGGGGCTGATCGACCTGCCGGCCCAGCTCCTTTACAACCGTACGGGAATTATCTTTGGCCTGGTCTACACCTATACCCCTTTTATGATTCTGCCGCTGTACGCCACTTTGGGGAAAGTGCCCCAGGAGCTGCTGGAAGCTTCCGAGGACCTGGGCTGGAACAAGATTCAAACCTTGTGGCGGGTGACCCTGCCCCTGACCCGCTCAGGCACCATGTCCGCCGTCATCCTGGTGCTGCTGGCCTGTTTTGGTGATGTCCTGTCGGCCCAGATGCTGGGTGGGGCCAACACATTAATGATCTCTTCTGTCATTTTTGAGACCTTCATGGGGGGGGCCAACTGGAATGTCGGGAGCGCCCTGTCGGTAATTGTCTTTGGCGCCCTTCTGCTTCTGGCGGCTGTGCTGACCTGGCTAGGCCGGGAGGTAGAGCATGTCTGATACGTTAAGGCGATCGTGGCTGCGATCCGGGTGGGGGCAAAAAATATTCGGGCTGTATGTGGCAGCCTACCTGGGATATCTGCTGCTGCCCCTGGTCGTCCTGGTGCTGTATGCCTTTAATACGTCGGGATATCTGACCTGGCCGATCAAGGGCTTTACCCTGCGGTGGTTTGCTGACGCTTTTTCTGACTCAAGGCTTCTGAAGGCTACGGGTAATTCAATATTCATCGGCCTGGTCACGACCTTTTTTTCCACCTTTTTCGGTATGCTGCTGGCCTACGGGCTGGTCCGTTTCCAATTTTACGGTAAGCGGTTTCTGGAAACGCTGAATATCCTGGCCATTATCACCTACGGTGTGGTATCGGCGGTCTCGGTATTACTGTGGTTTCATACCCTGGGGATTGCCGGGGGCATCTGGCCCACCATTATCGGGCACACCACTTTTATCATGCCCTTCGCGGTCCTGGTTATCCGGGATCGGTTGTTGAACTTCGATCCGGGTGTGGAAGAAGCCGCCATGGACCTCGGTGCCACCCCTTTGCGTACTTTCCGGGATATCACCCTGCCCCTGATCATGCCGGCCCTGCTGGCTTCCGGACTTTTTTGCTTTACCATTTCCCTGGGGGAATTTTTACTGGCCTTTTTTCTCATCGGCAATGAGTTGACCCTGCCCGTTTATCTGTATGGGCTCATGCGCTTTACCTTTACCCCGGCCGTGAATGCCGCTGCGGTCATGATTGTCTCATTTCCGATCCTGGCGGTGATTATCGCGGCCATCTTTTTCCGTAGAGAAGTCCGCAGCCTGTATTGAAGTATGAAACTTGAAATTGAAAATCAGGGGGTGGCCACCCTGTTATGTATGATTCATGAGAGAAATATTTGGTATATCGGCAGTTCCCTGAAAAAAACTATGCGCCACGCATGAAAAATGGTTTTACCTATCCGGGATACCCAAAATTGCTCAAATCAAATATTAATTACCTTGTCAGCAAGCTGCATGGCGGTTACGATATCCAGCATATTGGTGGTCTGACCCACCTGTTTTTGATCGAGCAGATTAAAATGGGTAAGACAGGTACCGCAAACCAGGATGCGAAGCCCCTCATTTTCATACGCCTTCAACACCGGCAGCACTTCGGAATCTGAAACCGTAAAGTTGACTCCGTTATTGACGAAAACCAGACGCCACAGGTCCGAGCCCATCTCCTTCAGGGTTTTTAGAAAACTCACCATCAATTTCGATCCCAGCTCATCATCCCCGTGACCCATGCGATCACCGGCCACCATGACCATGATTTTCTGGTTTTCGGTATCTACCGCTTCGGCCATCTCGCCTTTTGGCTCAGAGCCATCTTCGCGTCTACCTGTTACATAAAAAACTTTGTCCTTTTCCTCAATCGAAACTTCAAACCCCTGGGAGGTCAAAAACCGATTGACGTTCTGTTTGGACGCCTCATTGTCAACCAGCACTCTTATGCGGTCCAAACTATTTTCTTCAATGGTTTTTTTGGTCTGTAATACCGGAGCCGGGCAGGACAGTCCCCGGGCGTCTATCTCTTGCATATTTCTCCTTATTTTTTCTAAATATTTTTTTTAAACCCGGCAACCGCTTCCAGGTCTGCCATAAGCTCTTCCAAATTCAGGCCATATTTTTCAACGATGGTTGTAGGGACTGGCAGCAGACACATTCTCCGGCCTTCTGATCATAGTGTTTGAACACCCTCTGGGAAAAGCATTTAAAAATTTTCTTAAAGAAAATCTGTCGCTGAATGCCGCAAAGTCAGATGATAATTGATCTTTCCCCACGGCCGCACCGGAACGCCGTGGTCACGTCTTTCAACCGCGCCCTATGGTCGCTCCCGCATCACCACCTTTTCATTGTGCTGCCATTTCCGAGACCTGGTTGTCGGGCATCGTTTGAGAACTGGTTTACCGAGTCCATATCACGGATCATCCCCTGGAACGGGGGAATAAACCTTAAAATGTCCAAATTCGATATCCTCGGTCGATATAGTCGAATATGGCCGGGTGTCCCATCATCTCACCTATCAATGGGATACCTTTATTTTTGATGACATCCTTCACACCAAGCTTGGTGAAACAGGCCTTGCGAGTACCGATACATTTCGCCCGTCAGAAAAAAATGCCGTCTTGACGAAATGACCGGCATTTGTTATCTGTATTCAGCAGTTTCCGCTCATGCTCAAAGTGTCCTAAAATAACGATGTAAGGATTTGTCGTTTCGTAAACTTTTCTTGGATTTAACCCCAAAGTACCAACTTTTTTTGAACAATATAATGATTTTTATAGACAAAAGTAAAACAATGTTTTATCAAAGCATGGCAAACTCTATTAACAGGGGGAAATGTCATGCCAAGAATGAAAACAAGGCCATCAAGAACTAAAGTACGAAAACACCTCAATGCGAATGCTTTTTTTGTTACTATTCGCGGTGAATTTAAAAAAATACCTAAATTCCGTATAGAGAAGAGTATAAGCATACCCGATGCAGGGAGCGTAATATGAATGCAGTTCTTGAAGCACTTAATTTTCGTCATGCATGTAAAAAGTTTGACCCTGAAAAAAAGATAGGCAAAAGAGATCTGGATCAGATTCTGGAATGTGCCGTATTATCGCCCAGCTCATTTGGCATGGAGCCATGGAAATTCATTGTAATAGAGTCTGATAAAGTTAAAAAAGATCTGCGACCAGCCTGCTGGGATCAGCCCCAGATCACGGATTCAAGCCACGTGATCGTCATCCTTGCAAGGCCTGATGTTGTTGGTTATGACAATGATTATGTGACAAGTGCTTTTGCCCGAAGAAACCTGCCGGATGATCTGACCAATGCCTATATTGAAAAATACAAAAGCCATGTAAAAGCGGAAATCCTCCCAAGGATGAGCTATTATGCCTGGTGTTCAAAACAATGTTATATCGCCTTGGCAAATATGATGACGGCTGCGGCTTCAGAAAAGATTGACTCATGCCCCATTGAAGGATTTGAAAAAAAGGCCGTAGAGAAAGTGCTTAAAATTGATCCGGGTAAATATGAGGTGGCGGTTATTGTTGCATTGGGATTTCGTTCCGGCGAACAGAGTGTACGACGAAGGCATTCTTTTCAGGATCTTGTAGAATACCGATAGAAATAGTGAGATAATATGGCCACCGATTAAATGGAAAGAGTGATCCGGGTGATAAAAATAATGCAGAAAAAAATTTTTATCAAAAAAATCCACCGCCTCAAAGCATTACGGTGGCCGGTTTTCACAATAAAAAATAAATTTTTTTGTCCCCCGGACCATGGTGTCCGGGTATCAGCCAGCAGGAAAATTAACAACATAATACCACCATCTGTTCTCCCCGCTAATAATCAGGAAATTTATTGTAGGTATCCTGAAAAGGGCGACAAATTATGTGGCATCATCTTCGATAAAAATTTTCACATCGCCCACGGTTGTTTCAATTTTCGGTCCTCTTATTTTTGTGTTTTTATGGCTGAAAAGCCATACTTCCGGTATAATTTCCGCGATTAGACGGCCTCCATTAAAAATACGGACGATTGAGCTTTCCGACACCACAACCGCAACTGCACGTGTGTCCCGGGTGATGGAAGCGGCCGCAATATGCCGACTGCCCAGGCCCATGGGCAGATCAATCCGCCTTGAAGATGCATTAATATAACGGGCAGCCGATATGACCACACCCTGACCGCTCACGACAAAAGCCCCATCAAGCTGGGCCAGCTCTTTTATGGTTTCACGCATGTCTGGGTCGCATATTCTCTTTTGTTCTTCCGGGTGACCGTGTAATGGATCGAGAATCAATGGCCTCGATCGTTTCAGCACTTCTTTTTCATCCGAAAGCACAAAAATCGTACCGATCTTTCGCCCTTCTCTTCCCTCCCGGGCGATTTCAACAGCCAGTTGAATGGTATTTTCCAGAACGCTGGTCTCGCACTGGATTTTTGCCATGCAGATGTCATGAAATTCAGCCATGATGGGCCCTCATATGCACTCTTTCCCCTTGGTAATAACACGCGTTGGTTGACTTTGAATCCGGAAGCGTTCAGACCAGCAAGCTGTTTTTCCGGCATGCCTCGGTATAATGAGGGTTCAGGGGGCATAGACCGTAAAAATCGCTCATGGCGTCTGATCTTGTAATTATGCCGACCAATTGCCCGTTGTTAATGACAGGCAACCGGCCGATATCGTATTTTACCATCACATGCACGGCGCTGGTGGTGTTTTCCCCGGCCTTGATAGTGACAACACGGGTACTCATGAAGGCCTTTACCTTTGAAAATCGCTGCTTTTTTTTATGCATTTTTCTAAAATCACGCAATGAAAGAACGCCGATAATTCCATGGTTGTCCATTACCGGCGCGCCGTGAATTTTATGATTTTTAAAAAAACGCATTGCCGCTTCCATGGTGGTATCTGCCGGCAACGTGATGACAGGCGCGGTCATCAGATCACGGACCTGGCGGCCCTGGCCTGCCTTTTCGCCAATCAGAATTCGAATCCATGCGGCCACGACCCCGGAATTAACGGATTTGATCACGGCCGAGCCGGCGCCGGGATGCCCCCCGCCGCCCATGCACCGCATGAGCGCACCGATATCGATCCCATTGGATCCGCTGCGCCCAATGACAAGGCAGCGGTCATTGGGCAATAGAAATATCCCAAAAGCGGCATCCACGTTTAAAATTTGTCGGTACATCTGAACCACCTCGGCAAGACTTTCCACATGTCCCTGAATTTCAAGCAAATTGATACTCACTAAAAATCCATTGAGCATCGTTCTTTGCGCATTTTTCAGCATTTGAAACAGAATCTCTTTTTGTTTTCGTCCGTAGGTAGGCCCCAGAAATGCGGATAAAACCTTCAGGTCTGCGCCCGTATCAATGAGAAAAGCCGCAGCCCTGATATCTTCCGATGTTGTGGAAGAAAATGTAAGATTACCGGTGTCTTCATATATGCCCAGCAAAAACAGGCTTGCCTGAATCGGTGAGATGGACATCTTGTACTGCTTCAAATACCGCAGCATCAGGGTAATATTGGCCCCTGAATTTTCCTGGCATTTCCACACGGGATTCAGATCATTGGTGTTACCGTGGTGATCGTAAAGATAAATTTCAAGGCCTTTTTTGTCTTTAAGCCTGTTTATTGTATCAAGGCGCTGCCATGCGTTGGTGTCCACAACAATGAGGCGGCTGACGTCGGCCATGTTAATATCGGATGGGCCGCAATAATTGAAAAGATCTTTGTGGAGAGACAAAAATGAGCGGACATTGTGATTCAGGCTCCCGGGCATCACCGTCACCGCATTCGGGTACAGAATGTTGGCGGCAACAACCGATGCCAGAGCGTCAAAGTCAGTCCCTTTATGTGTGGTTATAACCTGCATGGCGTTCGGGTATCTAAAGGCAAATCACAGCCAACATGAAGACAGAAAAAACAACAAGACCGTCTGAAGAGAACAGCCCTTACAATTTAACCGGATGGCAGTATTTATGGGTCGGCTTGCATTATAAGCCTCTATCCCCTGGCAAGACCGGGGATCAAAGCAGGCGGTACAATAATAACGGGGCAGGGCGCCCGTAAAAGGGTATCCGCCACCTTTGGTCCAAGACTACCGGTATTGGTATGTTTGCCGGTGTCAAGAGGTGTTTCAGTTGAAGTCCCCATAACAATGGCGTCAATAGCGGCATTTCTTGCCAGTTTTGTTATTTCACTGACCACATCCCCATCTGACACATTGATGGCATAATCGGCAAATCCACTGTCTCGCATGCGGGTAACATAAGCATCGACCATTCTTTGTTCAGCCTGTTCTATGGCCGCTTTCACCGCCTCTTCACTCTGATTCAGGTGGCCGAGTCCATGGTAGATCCATAATTTTGCGCCGTTTTCTCTGGCAAGGTTGAGGGTAAAATTAAAAACATAACTGCAATAATCCGTCAAACAAGTGCCGAATAAAATTTTTTTATACATCGCCTTCTCCTTTCTTTTATTATGAGGTTGGCTGGCCTGACGCCCGGTCGGAAATGCAGCTTGTTCCATCTGCATTTCCGATCTTTTATAAATAAATTCTGCACAATTAGTGCCACAAAAAAAATATGTACAACTATGCATTATAACTATTTGGTATATTAGTGAATATAAGATTTGTCCAGTGCAATGGAATGCACATAAATAAAATTTTTTGAGTATGGAGAGACGCTCAATTCGTTACCCATTAGAGAAAAGTAACGAATTGTAACGATAAGGTAACTGCTCAATATAAAAAACCGATGCCCCGCCTTCTTTATTAATGGTTAGGCCAATTGATTTACCCCGACCAGGCTATCCTCTGATAGCTAGTGTCCGTCCAAGACTATCTATAAAATTCTTATGGACATCCAATCCAATATATTTTATTATTTTTTTCAGAAGCTGCTCCCCTTGCTACTTGTTATGGCGAAAAGAAATTCAGATGAAGTTGTGGTGTGGCCCAGCAATTTTTTTTGAACTCTCCGTAAAACTTTCAGCTGTTAACCCGCCGCTGGTTAGGGACGCATTAATGAAAGATTCAGATGATTAAGAAAGAGAAACAAAAAGATTCATCGCGTGTTGATAGGGGGTTGGTTGCAATGTTTCTCGAAATGTCACCTGATGAGCGACTTCTTGCCAATGATAACATGGTACGTACAATTCTGGAGCTTAGAAATGCCTACAAGCAGCGGCTAAAAGTATTGGAAGAAACATTGAGACAGGTGAACGAAGAATACTGCATGTATCCGGAA
>CAZFXX010000090.1:0-10410 GCA_964522985.1 uncultured Desulfobacteraceae bacterium | reverse complement strand
TCGAATCACCGATAAAGGCAATTACTTTCTGGTCGGTCACCTTTGAAAATCCGCAAGCCGTCCCCACGGAAGCCCCCATGCAGACGACAAAGTCAGCCATGGAAAGCGGCGGCAAAAACCCCAGGGTATAACAGCCGATATCGGAAGGATAAACGGTGTCCATGCCCTCGGTGGCTTTTTTGACGGCATAGTATACGGCCCGGTGGGAACATCCGGCACACAGGTTGGGGGGCCGCATAGGCACCTCGGGTGCTTTTGAAAGATCAAGGGCCTTAGCCGGGGTATGGGGGACATTGAAAAAAACAGCTATGCATCGGCGCACCATGGCCGGATCAAATTCATAAAGCCTTGAAAACAGGGCCTTGTCCTTGCCCCTGATGGTCAAGGTCAGTTTCTCCTCCTGGGCCATGGCCTTGACCGCTTCTTCCATATAAGGCTCGCCCTCTTCAATCACCAGCACCTTTTCGCACGCTTTTAAAAATCCCTTGATCAAAGAGCCGGGCATGGGATGGGAAAAACCGATGCGAAGTATCCGGATCTTTGCTTCAAGGTTCAGATCCTTGACGGCATCACCGGCATAGGCGTAACTGACGCCATTGCAGATCACACCCCAATTGCCGTCGCCTTCAATAAAATTATAGGCGGAGATATCGGCTATTTTTTCAGCCCGGGCCATATTGTCCAAGAGCCTGGCATGCAGTTTTCGGGAAACTGCTGGGACACAGACATAATTAAACGGGTCCTTTTTAAAATGCCCACCGGTGACACGCTTTTTGAGCTGTCCCAGTTCCATGACGGCAGTGGAATGGTTGACCCGTGTGGTGGTTCTGAAAATCACCGGTTCGCCCAGTTTTTCGGACAGGTCAAATACCTCGGCCATCATGGCGCCCGCCTCGGCCACCGAAGAGGGCTCGATCATCGGAAGTCCCGACAGCTTGCCGTAGTAGCGATTATCCTGTTCATTCTGGCTGGAAAACATAAACGGATCATCCGCCGTCAGGATCACCAGGCCGGCCCGGGTACCCAGATACGCCAGGGTCATGAGGACGTCTGCGGCTACATTGACGCCCACATGCTTCATCATGCACATGCTGCGCACCCCCGAGTTAGCTGCTGCCGCCGCAACTTCAAGGGCCACCTTTTCATTGGTGCTGTATTCAAAATAAAGATCGCTTTCTTTGGATATCTGAAAAAGATTCAGCGAAATTTCGGAAGAAGGGGTTCCCGGATACGTGCTGGCAAATGCAACACCCGCCTCCACGGCGCCTCGGGCAATAGCTTCGTTGCCAAGCAGCAGCATTTTTTGACCGGGGTTGTCGGTCAGAAGTTTGTGCATGGTATTTTCCTTGAATTCGTCGTTAACTGGTTCCGGTATTCATAATATTTTATCATTATTTTAAACCTGTTATTACAGCAAGGGGACTTGCTGTGTAAAGTTTTTTCTTTCAACCGCAAACCGTCCCTTGTCGGAAACTTTTTTTGCAATCTTGATGCCTGCCCGTTTCAACGCTTCCACACTTTCCCTGATGCGCGGTTTTTCATCCAAAATCGACGTGGATACCGTGCCGGATGCTGAGAAGCGGCAAACACCTGACCTTTTCATTGCATATATTATAATAGCCCGATCAATTCTTCTGTCAAAATCAATGTTGCACAATGACCGGCCCCCATTGATTCTTAGCATATAAATAGCTATTGACTATATGGTTGAGTACACTGATACAATTCCGAATTGTCAGACATCCGCCCGGAAACGGCCAACCCGAAAACTTGATAATAAAATCAGCAACTAAACATACTGGAAGAGGACTCCATGGATTTTCAATGTATTATTTATAAAAAACAGAATAACATCGCCGTCATTAAACTCAATCGGCCAGAAGTTTTAAATGCCATGAACAAACAATTGTGGCTCGACTTTCAGACAGCCCTGAATGATGTAAAAAGCGATCCGGCCATTAAAGCACTGATTGTCACAGGTGAAGGAAGGGCTTTTTCTACCGGGGCTGATTTGAAGGAATCCAAAACCCGGAGTATCGAGGACTATCGCGACTACCTGATGAAACTCCAGGAGGCGTCACGCAAACTGATTCGATTTGAAAAACCGACCATTGCCGCCATCAACGGCTATGCCCTGGGGTCGGGGTACGAGCTGGCGCTTGCCTGTGATATCCGACTTGCCGCTGATGATGCCAAGATCGGATCGCCTGAGGCAAAAGTTACTTCCTCAGTGACGGGCGGGGCCATGCGCCTGGTGCAGGATCTGATCGGTCCGGCCAAAGCAAGAGAACTGCTGTTCACCGGTGAGTATATCACCGGTAAAGAGGCTGAAAGGATCGGTCTTGTCAATCACAGCGTCCCCCTTGAGTCCCTCATGGACAAAGCCCGGGCGTTGGCGGAAAAAATCGCTGAAAATTCAGCATTTTCCATCCAGATAATCAAAAAAGGGCTTCTGATGGCTGCCGGCGAGGTAAGCATGGAGGCTTTGATGGATTACGAGGTGGAAGCCTGCCTGGCCTGCGTGTCCACAAAAGAGCGGCAGAATTCCCTGAAAGATTTTGAAGATCGCAAAAAATAACACCGACACATCAATTTTAAAACCGGAGATTGATTATGACGCTGGCAAAAATTTTAAACGCTGAATCCCTTGCCATCGTGGGTGCCTCTAAAAATGAAACCAAACGTGGATACCAGGCCATCCGAATCCTTCTGGATGAAAAGTTTGAAGGGAAAATATACCCGGTCAACCCAAAAGAAAAGAGCATTATGGGTCTTAAATGCCACGACAAAGTCTCTGAAATAGACGGCCCGGTAGATATGGTCCTGATCACAACCCCGGCAAAAACAATCCCTGCCATCCTTGATGACTGCGGTAAAAAAGGGGTGCATGGGGCTGTGGTTATTGCCGGCGGCTTCGGGGAACTGGGCAGCGAAGGCAAAAAATTGGAAAACCAGGTCGTCGAGACAGCCCGAAAAAACCGGATACGGCTTATCGGCCCCAACACCTCCGGCATGATGAATTTAAAGGACAATCTCAATCTGGTGGGGCTGAAAGATGCGCCCAAAGGCGATATCGCTCTTCTCACTCAAAGCGGCAACATGGCCCTGACGCTGATCACGGAAGCCAAGCTCAAGAGCCGTAAAGGATTTTCCTATTATATCGGGGTCGGCAATGAAGCGGATATAAAATTTCACGAATACCTCGAATTTTTCAGGCAGGACCCCGACACCCATGCCATTCTCATGTATGTGGAAGGCATGCGGCAGGGCCGTAAATTTCTCCAACAGGCTTACAAAACAACCATCGACAAGCCGATAATTCTTTTGAAGGGCGGCCGGTCGGATACCGGCAAACAGTCTGCCGGATCCCACACAGGCGCACTGGCCGGCATGTCCGAGGTGGCCAAGGGGGCACTGCAGAGGGCCGGAATCATTTTTATTGAAAACTCAAGCGAACTGTTCCCTGCTGCCGAAGCGCTGGCAAGCCTGCCGGCGATAAAAAACAATAATATTGCGATTCTTGCAGACGGCGGAGGTCATGCCACCATTGCCGCCGACCTGCTCACCGATCTGGGCGTCAACATTCCCCGATTTTCGGAAAAAACACAAAAACGATTAAGGGCCATTCTTCCCTCTGCCGCAGCCGTCCCCAACCCCGTAGATGTGGCCGGCGGTACAGATGCCGACCCCTCTCTTTTCGCCGACTGCGCCCGGATTATGCTGGAAGATCCCAACATCGGCGGCCTGCTTCTGGTGGGATTGTTCGGCGGTTATGGGATTCGGTTTGCCGAAAGCCTGTCCCTGATGGAAGAAGATGCCGCGCATCAGATGGGGAAAATGGTAAAAAAAATCAAAAAACCGATCGTGGTCCACAGCCTTTTCGCTTCTGAAAAACCGCACTCCCTGGATCTGCTCAGATACTATAATATTCCAGTTTACGACTCTTTGGATGTGGCCTGCAAATGCATGGGTGTTTTGGCCGAATATGGAAATTACCTGTCATCCTATCATGAAAAGGTGGACTTTGTCTTTGACTGGGGCAAAAGTGTCCTACCTGAAGGCATGAAGATTATTGAAACAGCGAAAAAAAAAGGGAGACCTGCACTTCTTGAGATTGAAGCCAAAAAATTATTAAGCCTCCACAATGCCCCGGTATCCAATGACCTTCTGGTGACCACTGAAGATGAAGCCGCGCGGATTGCAGAACAGATTCCCGGTGAAGTGGTCCTGAAAATCGTCTCACCGGATATTCTCCATAAAAGCGATGCCGGTGGTGTGCGGATAAAACTTAAAACAGAGCGCCAGGTTAGAAATGCGTTTAATGAAATTATCAGCAGTGCAAAGGCGTTTTACCCCAAAGCTGATATTCACGGCGTTCTGGTGTCACCCATGGCCCTAAAAGGGGTGGAGGTAATCATCGGAACAAAAATTGACGACCAGTTCGGGCCGGTTATCATGTACGGGATGGGCGGTATCATGGTGGAAATATTAAAAGATGTGGCATTCAGAGTTTTGCCCATATCGCCTGAAGGGGCGGAGAAAATGATTGAGGAGACCAAATCGTTTCCGATTCTCAAAGGTATCAGGGGTAATGCCGGTTACGATAAAAAAGCGCTCATCGACCTTTTGCTCCTGTGCTCCGAACTTATCGAAGCCTACCCGGATATCAAAGAAATGGATCTAAATCCCGTCATTGTTCATGAAAAAGGATTGAGCATTGTGGACGCACGCATCATTTTAAAAACCGGCGCATAATAATATGAAATTCATAAAAGCACCTGCGCTACAGCATTCATGATCATTGGATTTCCCTTATATTTCTGCTGGCGCCACCGCAAGCATCGCTGCCAAAAAAGGAAACGGACGGCCTCTGAAATTCAAGGTTTGCCCGTTCCCCTGCTCACTGATAATGCCGCGGTCCCGACTAATTCCGGCAATATCTTCCACCGCCATTTTGATGATGACCGCTGGAGCCCTGCCGCATGCCATATCCTGATCCCAGCTCGGGATGTATCGCCTTCATCCGAAGGCGGTGTTCCAATCGTTCCCGGCCAAAACGGACATCCAGTTCGGAAATCTCTTTCTGAATGCTGCCGGCCCTGGCGGCATCCGGATTTTTTTTAGCCATTTCACTTTGCAGCTCCAGGTGCTTTTGAAAAATTTCTCTGCGGAGATCGCCGGTTGCCTTGAAAAAAGCGCTACGCTCAGTAGCGGCCTGGCCGCTGACCGCCTCACCCAGGCCGTCGACCCGGTTTTCGACACAATTCCCCTTACCTTTGCCATATCGGCCGTTGCCATCTGCCACGGCATAAGTGCCCAGTCCCAAAACGCCTACTATCGTAACGATCCCCAGTACTCTGGTAAAATTGTTTCTTTTCATTTTTGTTTCTCCTTATACTTTATGTTGAAGTTTTTGTTCGCTTTGAGCGCTCAATTCTCTCGCGTGTTGAAACCCTATTCTGCAATGGCTGTGCCACATTCCGAATATTTTTTTATCTATTTGTTATTACTTTATATTATTCATGGAATGCCTTTTGTTAAAAAATTTTTGACTTGCACCCCCAAACCAATTGGTGGATACTAAGTATCCAGATGGCCGGACCAAAAGAATCCAGTCGGGTACAAAATATCCACTTTCCACGGCGCTTACACCTGATGGTAATAAGGGCAGGATTACAATAAAACGGAAATTGTTTCACTTAGCCGAAACTTTTGAGCCGGGCCCAACGACTGAAACATTTTGGATATAATTTGAATTTGTTGTTTTGTAACCGTAAACCGATAACTGTAAACCGTGAACGGTTCCTCATCGCATTCGTGCAGAACACCAATTTATGGTTTAAATTTTGCATAAATCTTAAAACAAAATGAAAAACAACCCTGGACTCATAAAAAAATTTTGGGCCGGCTTCCCCCCCTGGCTGTTCATCGGTGCGGCGGCCGTATTGCTGCCGATCATTATTTTCATGGCGGTGGAAAATATTAGTCGCCAAAAGGAAAACAGCATCCGGTTGCTCGTTGGAAAAGGGGCAGCCCTGATACGCGCCTTTGAAGCCGGAACCCGGACCGGCATGATGGGCATGCGCGCAAAAGGCTTCCAGCTCCAGCGTTTGCTGACCGAAACCGCACAGCAGGCAGATATCCGCCATTTAATCGTCACCAACCCCCGAGGGATTGTCCTGGCCCACAACATCCCGGATGAAATCGGCAGCACCTACGGCAAAGGACTGAACTTTGGCGAAATTCTTCGTTCCGGGCAATTATACTGGCGCCGGCAGGTGGGGCCTGACGGAGGCAAAACATTTGAAATCTTTCGACGCTTTTCTCCCTCCGAAAAAAAAAGAGGCCTGGGCCGCCATATGGCCATGAATCCGACCTGCATGCCACCCGATACTTCCCAAGGTATAGGCTTTCATCCCGATGAACGAATTATTTTCGTCGGGTTGGAAATGGATACCATTGAAGCCGCCCGCATCGCCGACACCCGGCATACCGTTGTTATGGCAATTATTTTGATCCTGGTTGGGCTGGCCGGCATTGCCCTGCTTTTTCTGACCCAGTCCTATCGGGCAACGCGGAGCTCCCTTGCGCGAATAAAGGCGTTTTCCGACAACCTGGTGGAAAATCTGCCCATCGGCATCGTGGCGATTGACGATGGAAAAAAAATCGCTTCAATTAACCACACCGCCGAATCCGTGCTCGATCTCACCGGGACGATCATCGGCAAAAAGGTCGAAGATGTGCTGCCCAAGGAACTCACTGCCCAGATCATGCATCCGGATATTGCCCACAGAGCAGTGGAGGCCGAGCTGGATTGCCGGGTCAGCGACCATCGGGTGGTTCCGCTTGAAACAGGCGCCAGCATCCTGAAGGACGAAGATGGGACGTTTTTGGGTTATGTTTTGCTGCTCAAGGACCTGAGTGAAGTTCGTGCGCTTAGAAAAGAGATCACCAGAAATCAGCGTCTGGCCTCGGTGGGGCGGCTGGCGGCCGGCGTAGCCCATGAAATCCGTAATCCCCTGAGCTCCATCAAAGGATTTGCCACCTATTTCAAGGAAAGATACCATGATGTTCCCGAAGATCAGGAAACCGCCGTTATCATGATCCAGGAGGTGGAAAGACTCAATCGCGTGGTCGGTCAACTACTGGAATTTTCACGACCGATAACGATCTTAAAAAGGAAAATTCCGATCCGGCCGTTTGTCGAAGCTTCCCTGAAACTGATCCAGCGGCGGGCCGATAAACATAACATCGCGCTCCGGTATACCTGCGAAACGGAAATCGACACGGTTGTCCTGGACCCGGACAAAATCAGCCAGATACTGTTAAATCTCTACCTGAATGCCATTGACGCCATGGCAAAAGGAGGGGTGCTGAAAGTGGAAGCAAGCATGCGATCTGCTGAGAATGCGCTTGTCATCTGTGTGGTGGATTCCGGCCACGGTATTGCGGCAGATGATCTGGCCCATGTTTTTGACCCCTATTTTACCACCAAGACATCAGGGACCGGGCTCGGTTTGGCCATCATCCACAATATTCTGGAAGCCCATCCGGGCCGGATTCACATTCAGAATCGGTCCGTTAAGGGAACCCGGGCAACGGTCATCCTGCCCGATGCCCGGGTCACTGAACAAACTACCGCGCTATAGGCACTGTCATGCAGAAAAAACATAAAATTCTGGTTGTTGACGATGATAACGCCCATCGGACCATGCTGCGAACCCTGGTGGGCGGCTGGGGATACGAAATTTTCGAGGCCGACGACGGTGACGCCGCAATCGCCCAAGTCAGGGAAATGCCTTTTGACCTGGTGCTGATGGACGTGCGCATGCTCAAAGTTTCCGGCATCGAGGCCCTTGATCGCATCAAAGCCTTTAATCCGGCCATACCGATTATCATCATGACCGCCTATTCATCCGTGGAGACCGCCGTCGACGCCCTGAAAAAAGGTGCCTACGATTATCTGACCAAACCCCTTGATTTTGACAAGCTTAAAATTTCCATGGAAAGGGCCATGGAGCATCTTCATCTGAAGGAAGAAAACAGGCGCCTCAAGGAAAGTCTGGGAAAAAAATTTGACCGGCGGCAAATTATCGGCCACAGCCGGGCCATAACGCAGCTCCTGGAAACCGTCGCCTATGTGGCCCCCTCGGAAGCCACAGTGATGATTACCGGTGAATCCGGCACCGGGAAAGAGCTCCTTGCCGGCGCCATCCATTTCAACAGTCCGCGGCGAAACGGCCCCTTTGTCAAAATCAACTGTGCCGCCATCACCGAAACCCTTCTTGAATCCGAACTTTTCGGGCATGAAAAAGGCGCCTTTACCGGCGCTGACAAGCGCAAGGATGGACGCTTTGCCCAGGCCCACGGCGGCAGCCTTTTTCTGGACGAAGTCAGCGAAATGCCCGTGACCATGCAGATCAAGCTGCTGCGGGTACTGCAGGAGCGGGAAGTAACCCGTGTGGGGGGAGCATCGGTCATCAAAGTAGATGTCCGGCTTGTTGCGGCAACCAACCGAAACCTGTCGGAAAGAATTCAACAGGGCCTGTTTCGCGAGGACCTTTATTACCGGCTCAACGTCATCACTCTCGATATTCCGCCGCTACGGAACAGAAAAGAGGATATTCCCCTGCTGGCCAGCCGTTTTTTGAAAATTTTTACCCATAAAAATAGCAAACCACTCAAAGGGTTCACCCCCCAGGCCATGGACAGTCTCATCCGCCATGACTGGCCCGGCAACGTAAGGGAGCTGATGAACGCTGTTGAAAGGGGCGTGGTGCTGGCGCGCTCGGAATATTTAGAGAAAAACGACCTCCCCTTTCTGGCGCAAGCAGATCCCGACCCGGGGAAACAGGCCTTTACCAAAAATCAGGCCGCGGATATCACCCGGCCCCTGGAAGCCATGGAAAAAGACCATATCTTAAAAACCCTTGCAGCGGTGGACAACAACAAAAGCGAGGCGGCCCGCAGCCTGGGCATCACACGCAAAACCCTGCACAAAAAATTGAAAAAATACGGGGTGATGCCCTGATCTATAGTCGCCTACTTTGCGTCCCTGACCCGCAGCACTTTTTTATCGATCTTGCCCACAGTGGTAAGGGACATCTCCTCTAAAAATTCAATACCTTTTGGTACTTCATAGGGCGCCAATTTTTCCCGGGCAAATTCGATCAGCCCCTGCTTCAGGGCGTCTTTATCCCCGCCATATTCATATCCGGGCATGATGCGCACAAACGCCTTGACCCGTTCGGACCCGGGCCGATCCGGATTGGGCAGGCCGACAATGGCCATCGTCTCGATGGCCGGATGCTCGGTCAGAACATCTTCGACCTTTTCGGAAAACACCTTGAACCCGCCGACAATGACCATATCCTTGGTGCGGTCCACAATCCGCAGGTAACCGGCGTCATCCTGGACAGCCACATCGCCGGTATGCATGTACCCGTCCGCATCGATGGCCAGGGCCGTCTGCTCCGGTTTGTTGTAATAACCCTTCATCACCATATCTCCCTTGACACAGATTTCGCCGGGTTCGCCCCGGGCTACGGTTTCGCCGGTTCCCGGGTCCACCAGTTTCATATCGGTGTTGGTGATGGGCAGTCCAATGGGCCCCAGTTTTTTCAAACCCTTTGAAGGGTTCATCACCGTAATCGGAGAGGTCTCGGTCATGCCGTAGCACTCGAGCAGCTTGCCCTTGCCCACGATATTTTCAAGCTCTCTCTGGGATTCTTCCGGGTAAGCGGCCGCCGCACATATGCAGGTTTTCAAATTGGTGTAATCCAGGGTTTTGAACCTGGGATTAGCCACCAGCAACTGGTATAGGGATGGCACATTCCCCGTTACTTTCGGTTTATATTTTTCAAGCTCCCCGCAGATATGGTCTGTATCCCTCGGGTTGGGGATTAAAATAAGGGGCCACCCCAGGCTGAGGCTGTTCACCATAATTTGAAGGCCAGCGATATGAAAAAAGGGAAATCCGGAAAGCATTTTACCGGCCCCCCGGTCCCACCCGAGCCAGTGCTGAAGCAGCAGAATATCGCAGACCAGATTCCGGTGACTCAGCATCGCTCCCTTGGGATCGCCGGTGGTGCCGCCGGTGTATTGCAGACAGGACAGGTCGTCAGGGATCAAATCCACCTGCGGGGCTTGAACTGAATAGGTATCCGAGTGAATCACCTTGATAAAATCATTGATGGTCTTTTTCGCCAGTGGCGTCACTTTGCCTTTGGGAATCTTGCCCATCAATTTATCCAGAAATCGCTTTATTCCAGACAAAAATCTACCGACACTGGCCGTGGTAACGACCTTTAATCCGGGCAGCCGGTCAGCAATGCCCACGAGCCGTCCCGCAAAAATCGCATCCAGGGTGACCAGGCCCCGGGCATTGGAATCCTTGAGCTGGTATGCCAT
>CAZFXX010000089.1:0-10435 GCA_964522985.1 uncultured Desulfobacteraceae bacterium | reverse complement strand
GGCTCACACCGTCTACGGCAATCGATCCCTTTTTAATCATATAGCGGGCCAGGGGCTCAGGTACGCTAAAGCCGATAAAAATCGCGTTGCCGGTTGTTTTTCTGTGTGTCAGTGTACCGGTTCCGTCGATATGTCCTGAAACCAGGTGCCCATCAAGACGGTCAGAAAGGCGCAGTGCCCGTTCCAGATTAACCCGGGTGCCGATTTTTGCACTTTCAAACGTCGTCGTTGCCAGCGTTTCCGGGGATACGTCCACATCAAACCGTTTGCCGCTGACCCTGACAGCCGTCAAACAGGCACCATTGACTGCAATAGAGTCTCCGATTCTGGTTTGGTCCATTAAAAAATCCGCCTGAATGCGTAACTGCCGTCCCTGATCCGACGATTTCACGGCGGCTATGGTACCAAGACCTTCTATGATGCCTGTAAACATAATAAATATTTATCCAATGTCAATTTATTGTATCGAGAAACCCTGTTTTGCGGGCAGGGTCATTTGCTTGAAGTCCCCAAATATCCTTCCAGCATGATATCTTCGCCGAACCGGTGCAGCCGGATATTTTTAATACGGATACTGGAATTCATTTTTTTCGGCCCTTTTCCCCGGCAGACAGGCACGCCGTCATCCCCGCCCAGAATTTTGGGTGCGTAGAACAAATTAACTTTATCAACGATCCCGGCAGCCAGGGCTGAAGCAATAATTTTCCCGCCGCCTTCAATAAGAAGAGTGGTAATTTTCATTTTCCCCAGGCGGTTTATCAGCGCCTCCATGTCGATTCTTTTCCTCTTCAATTGTGTGGGGATAACCCGGGTACCCATATTTTCGATTGTTTTTATTTTTTTCTCTGAAACATTACTACCGGTTATGATAACGGTCGCCGCATTCGAATCCTGGTGCAACATTTTTGCATTTGCTGCAATGGACAGTTTTGTATCCAGAACAATACGGATCGGGTCTTTACCCTCGGTGTTTTCAAGCCGAGCCGTTAAACTGGGGTCATCCTGTCTGACCGTATTGATTCCCACCAGAATCGCGTCTGATGCATGCCGCATGCGATGGACAAAAGCCCTTGATTCTGCTCCGGTAACCCATCTGGCATCACCGGTGCGGGTGGCAATCTGCCCGTCCAGGGTGGCCGCCCATTTCAATGTGACAAATGGTCGGCCGGTGGTGACATACTTGATAAAACTTTCGTTCAACAGACGAGCACTGCTTTCACATATGCCGGTGGTGATCTCTATTCCTTTTTCAGACAGATACCGGTTCCCCCCGCCCCTGACATCCGGGTTGGGATCTTCCATGGCCACAACAACCCGGCCAATGCCGGCACGCAGAATCTTTTCGGTACAGGGGGGCGTTCGACCTGTATGGTTGCAGGGTTCCAGGGTAACATAAAGCGTCGCACCCCTGGCTGCATCCCCGGCATTATCAATGGCATTTACTTCGGCGTGAGCACTCCCTGCAGCCCTGTGATATCCCCGGCCGATTATTTTATCGTCTTTGACGATTAAGGCACCCACCATGGGATTTGGTGAGGTTGTGCCCTGGCCCAGGGCCGCAAGTTCAAGGGCCAGCTTCATAAAATGTCTGTCATCCATCATAGACCATAGGGCAAATCAGCATAATTAACGGCCGGCTCCGTTATTGACGGTCAGCAGGCTTTTGAGTTCATCAACAAAATCATTAACATCTTTGAATTCCCTGTAAACAGATGCAAATCTGACATAGGCGACATCGTCAAGTTCATGGAGACCGGCCATTATTTTTTCACCAATTTTATTAGACGGTATCTCTTTTTCACCGGTCTCTCTGAGATCACGTTCAAGATCTTCAATAAAGGCTTCAATTACATTGATACTCACCGGCCGTTTTTCACAGGCCCGCTTCATGCCCTGGCGAACTTTTTCCCGGCTGAAAACTTCACGGCGCCCGTCTTTTTTGATAATTGTAATCGGGATCTCTTCGATGTGTTCATAGGTGGTGAAACGCCTGGTGCATGCCAGACATTCCCTTCGCCTGCGTATTGCGTCTCCATCCTTGCTCATCCTGGAATCGATGACCTTATTCTCGATTTCTCCGCAATATGGACATTTCATACGATTTCCTCCTGGTTTCCGGAATTGATATGTATAACCTTAATCCCGGCTTCAGTAAACATTTCCGCGGACATTTTATCCGAATAGCCCGATAGATAATAAACCTTTTTTATTCCGGCATTGATGATCATTTTAGCACAGATGGAGCAGGGCAGATTGGTGCAGAACAAGGTTGCGCCTTTTATGGAAACACCATGATAAGCAGCCTGAATAATGGCGTTTTGTTCGGCGTGGATACCGCGACAGAGTTCATGCCGCTGCCCGGAAGGAACCTTTAATTGCTCCCGCAGACAACCCACCTCACTGCAGTGGCGGATGCCGGAGGGGGCACCATTGTAACCGGTTGAAAGAATCCGCTTGTCTTTTACAAGGATTGCACCTACCGCTCTTCTGAGACACGTGGAACGTTTTGCAACCAGTTCCGCGATATCCATGAAATATTTTGTCCACGATGGTCGATTGTCTGTCGGCATTGTTTAAACAGACCTCTCTGAAACAATTATAATATAATAAAAGGCAATCCGATACAGGGCGAATGCCCAACAAAATGCATTGACCGTTAGATGACCGCTCATACCATATCTTTCATACAATCGAACAGGTCCAGCCGCCGCTGGTGGCGGTCCCCTTCAAAAGGCGTCTCCAGCCAGGCATTGACCACTTCCCGGGCCAGTGTTTCTCCGATAACCCTACCACCCATCGCCAGAATATTGGCGTTGTTATGGCGCCGGCTCATGATTGCTGAAAAAAGATCATTGCAGAGCGCGGCCCGGACATGATCAAATCGGTTGGCCACCATGGACATCCCGATGCCGGTACCGCAAAGCAGAACGCCCCGTTTAAAGCTGCCGTCTGAAACCCGGGACGCCACTTTGATGGCGATATCCGGGTAATCCACCGACGCTTCGCTGTGTGTACCGACATCTTCGACAACCAGGCCGGCATCGGTCAAAAATGTTTTTACCTTTTCTTTGAGGGGATACGCAGCATGATCGCTGCCGATAATAATTGAATTGTTTTCCTGGTTCATTGTCACTCCGTATTTATAATAATTATATTGAATTGATGTCTGAATAAACAGCCTCGTTCTGTCGGGCAAAAAATCGAAAATTTTGACGAGGCATGAAAGATATGGGTGGTGAGTCCTGAGTTGTGAGAGACGCAGAATCGTTACTTCATTCTTCACTACTCAAAACTCATATCTCATTACTTCCATATAAAAAAACCAACATTAACATATTTGTAAAAATAGATTAAATCAACAGCACCGGATAATGTTTTTTATAACGCAAAATTTGATAAATGCGTCATACGGGTGGTAGTATTGGAATATCTCCCCCAGGGCGTATACCCATTTCTCAAAACTAAAATCTTTGACCACCTCCGGTTAATCGCTGAATTTTCTTAAAATCAGGGTTGCGTTGGTGCCTCCGAAGCCAAATGAATTGGTCATGGCAACATTGACAGTAGATTTGCGGGCATTACCCGGCACATAATCAAGATCGCATTCAGGGTCGGGATGATTCAGATTTATCGTCGGAGGGATAATCCCCTTATTAATGGTCAACACCGTGAATACGGTTTCGATGCCTCCGGCACCACCTAACAGATGTCCGGTCATGGATTTGGTCGAACTCATGGGGATCAAATAGGCATGATCTCCAAACACGGTTTTTACAGCTTTTGTTTCATATAGATCATTAAGCAGGGTGGATGTTCCATGGGCGTTGATATAATCCACCTGCGCAGGTTCGATTCCGGCATCTGCCAGAGCCGCCTGCATACATTTTGCCATACCCACACCGTCGGGCATCGGTGCGGCCACATGATGCCCGTCACCACTCATTCCATATCCGACGACTTCTGCAAGAATTAGGGCATTTCTTTGCCTGGCATGTTCAAGCGCTTCAAGGAGAACGATGCCGCTTCCTTCACCCACGACAAAACCATCTCTGTCCCGCTCAAAAGGACGGGATGCCTTTTGGGGGTCATGGTTACGGACCGACAATGCCCTCATGGCGTTAAAGCCGGCAATACTGACCGGCGTAATAACGGATTCGACGCCGCCGGTAATCATGGCATCGGCAGCACCGCGTTTGATAATATTGAAGCTGTCGCCGATCGCATGGGTACCGGCCGCACATGCGGTGGCCACCGAAGCATTTGGCCCGCGGGCTCCCAACTGAATGGAAATGACGCCAGGGGCCATATTGCTGATCATCATGGGAATAAAAAAGGGGCTTACCCGCTTAGGACCCTTTTTATATACATCTTGGCAGGTTTGCTCCAGCAGGGAGAGCCCCCCCATGCCACATCCGGTAAGTACACCAATACGGTCGGCATTGGCACTGTCAATTACAAATTTTGCATCTTCAATGGCCATGCGGGCGGCTGCAACCGCATAGGCCACAAACAAATGCATCCGTCGGGCATCTTTTCGGGACAAAAAATCTTTTGCGTTGAAATTTTTTACCTCAGCCGCAATTTTTGTATCAAAACCCGTGGTGTCGAATCGGGTTATCTCGTCGACCCCTGATTTCCCGCTGCACAGGGCTTCCCAGGTTTCACTGATTCCGATGCCAAGCGGTGTGACCAGCCCTAAGCCGGTTATAACGACCCGTCGCTCCAAACATCCATCCTTTTTATATTTACCGGTAATCATAGATTCGTGCGGTTTAGCGGTTAATAAAATTATATAACTATAAAATCAGAATACTACGTAACTTTTAGCAATGGGAAATTGGATAACCGGATATTGAAACTGCAAAAGGAGGGCGCTTTTCTCATACTCCGACACCATGCCGGTTTTTTATTCAGGCATCAGTTTGTATTTATATAGTTGATGGCGTCCTTGACATACACCAGTTTTTCCGCGGCCTCATCTGATATTTCAATCTCGAATTCCTCTTCCATCGACATAATCAGTTCAACCAGATCCAGGGAATCCGCACCCAGATCGTCAACAAACGAAGCATCCGGGATGACCTCTTCAGAATCTACGCCCAGTTTTTCCGCAATAATTTTTTTCACCTTATCTTCAACTGACATCAATTGGTTCTCCTTAGTATATCCGAGAAAACCCGGAAGTAAAATAGATACCTGCCATAAGGGCATAAAAAATGAATCAACATGCACGAAATCGGTGGCTCGGGCTACATGTACATACCGCCGTTGACATGGATCACCTGACCGGTAATGTAAGCCGCTTTTTCAGAAGCCAGAAAGGCGACGACCTGTGCCACATCTTCAGGTTCGGCGTATCGTCCCAGGGGTATTAAATCCAGCATGGAAGTCCTAACCTTATCGGACAGGTCCGCCGTCATTTCAGTTTCAACATATCCGGGGGCAACGGCATTCACCGTGATGCCCCGTGGGGCCAGTTCTTTTGCAGCCGCCTTTGTGAGACCAATCAGGCCGGCCTTTGATGCCGCATAATTGACCTGTCCCGGATTACCGGTCACGCCGACGACGGAGGTAATATTGATGATCCGGCCGCTGCGCTGCTTCAGCATGACCCGGCCGGCAATTTTCATACAATTGAAGGCACCTTTCAGGTTTGTATCGATTACATTATCCCATTGCTGCTCCTTCATGCGAATCAGCAGACCGTCTAACGCAATACCGGCATTGTTTACCAGCACATCAATTCTTTTGCCTGCGCTGAAAACGGTTTTAAAAAAAAGGTTCACCTCTTTTTCTATGGCTACGTTTACGCACAGCCCCATGGCCCGACCGCCGGCCTCGGCAACCAGTTTTTGCGTTTCAGCAGCATCGGAGTCCGAAGTATGATAATTAAAATAAATTTGAGTGTCAGGTCCAGCAAAGCAAAGGCACAGGGCCCGGCCGATACCCCTTGAACCGCCGGTAATGACAACGATTCGGTTTGCAGCATGGGGTGTCATTGGCCCTCCCGGATCACGCGACTCCGGATTCGTTTTTGCTTATTATTCGTCATCTATCTCAATCACGGTGCGGCCTTTGTATGATCCGCAACTGGGGCAGGCGTGATGGGGCAGGGTAGCCTCACCGCACTGGGGACAGGTTGACACCGTCGGGGCATCGGTTTTTTGATGCGTACGCCGTTTGTCCCGTTTTGACTTAGATGTCTTTCTTTTCGGTACAGCCATAAGTAATCTCCTAACTATTTGAATTGTTATGTAAAAAATATCTATTTGGTTCCAGCCCTTTCGAAGTTGTCTAGTAGTGTAAAACCAGGGAATTGTCAAGCTGTTTTGCGTAAGTTTTTGGTTTTTTTCCCTCTTGTACTGATGGCACTTGTATGGTATAAAAAAATGACTGGAGTATTGAAATGTTTGTCTAATAAATTAATATTAATAGATATATCATATATTGATAAATAATCTGATAATTGCCGATCATACGGGGATCGGATGAAACATGTCGGCTCCAGGAGATCGGTGTCTGACAATGCAGCGGTGCCTGGTTTTTTGATAGTTTACTAATGACTAGTATTAATAGCAAAATAAGAGTAAATCAGGTATTGTTCAGCAGGATATCAATCATTATCTTTTCACCCTTAGGGCCCGGCACATGAGGTTTGCTTGAAACGCATCGGTTTATTCGGCGGCACATTTGACCCGATCCATTTCGGACATCTCAGGGCAGCTCTGGAAGTCAAAGAAGCCTTTGCTCTTGATGAAACCCGTTTTATTCCATCAGCCATTCCGCCGCATAAGGCCCTGTCCCGTGTGTCGGCTGCCAACCAGCGGCTGGCCATGATTCGACTGGCCCTTGGCGATGACCCCCTGTTTACCGTATCCGATATCGAGTTAAAACGCCTGGGGCCTTCATACAGTATTGATACTGTTGATTATTTTAACTCAATTTTTTCTGACGGTATCCGTCTTTTTTTAATTATGGGAGTTGATGCTTTTCTGGAGATCCACACCTGGAAAGCCTATAAAAAACTTTTTCAGGAAATTTCGATTGTTGTTATGACACGGCCTTCAGGAGTAAAGGGAATCGATTCCAATTTTTTAAAAACGATCGATGCCTATATGAAAAACCGAATCTCTCCGGGGTATCGTTATTCAGACAAAATATCGGCCTATATTCATGACAGATTACCGGCTGTGCATATTTTCAAGGTCAGCCCCCTGGATATTTCCTCCAGTAAAATTCGCAGTCTGGTTAAAACAGGAAAATCCGTCAGATTCTTTTTGCCGGACAAGGTCGCAAATTATATTAACAATCAAGGACTTTATCGATGACTGACAATCAGTTGGATTCTTTCGAGCTAATGCTCGATCCTTTTATCCGGACGGTTTTGGGCAAAAAAGCGATGGATATTGTTGTGCTGGATGTACGCGATCTTACCTCTGTTGCCGATGCGTTTATCATTTGCAGCGGACGTTCCAACCGTCAGGTTGCGGCGCTGGGCGATTTTATCCAAAAAGAGTTAAGGGATCAGGGTAAAAAAGCGCTGAATGTCGAAGGACGAAAAGACGGCCACTGGGTATTGATGGATTACGGGTATGTGATTATTCACATTTTTTATGAACCCCTGCGCAGTTTTTACGATCTGGAAGGGCTCTGGGCCGATGCCCGCAGGATTCAAACTAAAGACCAACATCAGCGGGATGGGAAAAACCCGGATATGGAGATTTACATTGAATAGACCCAGGCCCTGTGTGTTGATGATTCTGGACGGATGGGGCATAAACCCTGAAAAGAAAAACAATGCGGTTGCCCAGGCCAGGACACCCTGTATCGACAAACTCAAAAACCGATACCCGCATACCCGTCTTTTATGTTCCGGTGATGCAGTGGGCCTGCCCCCCGGCATTATGGGCAATTCCGAGGTCGGACATATGAATATCGGTGCCGGCAGAGTTGTTTATCAGAATCTGCTGCGAATTAATGGCGCCATTGAAAAGGGGTCTTTTTTTGAAAATAAAGCGTTGACGGCCGTCATGGACAATGTGGCCGCTAAAAATTCCGCCTTGCACCTTATAGGGCTCGTGTCCGACGGAGGGGTTCACAGCCAGTTCGATCACCTGACCGCTCTGCTTGATATGGCCTGTCGCCGGGGGCTTAACCGGGTCTATGTGCATGCCATCCTGGATGGCCGGGATACACCACCGAAAAGCGGAGTCGGTTATGTCCAGGCCTTGGAGGATTATATCCGGAATATCAAATGCGGTGCTATTGCCACTGTCTGCGGCAGGTTTTTTGCCATGGACCGGGATACACGATGGGACCGGGTTGAACAGGCGTATCGCCTTTATACCGAGGGGCTGGGAAGATTTGAAAAAAATCCCGTAGCGGCCGTTGAGCATGCCTACTCCCGCGGTGAGACCGATGAATTTGTCAAGCCGATTGTGATAGCGGATGACGATCAGATCCCTGTAGCATCGATCAAGGACAATGACGGGTTGATTTTCTTTAATTTTCGATCTGACCGGGCGCGGGAGATCACCCGGGCCTTTACAGAGGACAAATTTGAGGGATTTCGGCGTGAAAATCCTCTGCATCTGTGTAATTTTGTATGCATGACCCTGTATGATGAAACGTTCAGCCTTCCCGTGGCTTTCGGGCCGGTTCATCTTGATAACATTCTGGGCGAGGTGCTGAGCCGGGCCGGATTGTGCCAGCTTAGAATCGCCGAGACCGAGAAATATGCTCATGTCACCTACTTTTTTAACGGTGGTGAAGAACATTCTTTTCCGAATGAAGATCGCTGCCTTATCCCTTCTCCACGTTCGGTGAACACCTATGACCAGAAGCCTGAGATGAGTGCTTACCAGGTGGCTGATGAACTCGTGGTGCGTCTGGATTCGGACCGGTATGATTTTGTCGTGGTCAATTTTGCCAATATGGATATGGTCGGGCATACCGGTATCCTGAAAGCCGCCATCAGGGCATGTGAAGCGGTTGATGCCTGCGTGGAAAAGGTGGTGGCCCGGATCAGGGACAAAGGGGGGGCGGCAATAATTATTGCGGATCATGGCAATTCAGAACAGATGGCTGACAAGGACGGCAACCCGCATACGGCCCATACGCTGAATCCGGTGCCCCTTATACTGGTTGACGATTCACGCACAACCGCCCGACTGCAGCCGGGAAGGTTGTGTGACGTGGCCCCCACCATTCTGGCGGTTTTGAGTATGGACCAGCCATCCGAGATGACGGGCAAATCGCTTGTGGAAACAGATTGAAAAGGTATTGTCCGGCGGTACTTTTATAAAAAGGGAAGACCTGTGGAACCGTCTAAATGCGCGCAATGTCGAAAGGGAAAGCAACTTACCATAAATACGGCATTCAAAAAAAAGACCCCTGCTGCGGCAAAGGCCGGCCAATCAGAGCCAAAGTCGTTTGAATGGGTGATTGATTTTATTACGGGTAAAAAAGTCCCTGATGTGGGGGCCGAGGCGAATCGTCAGGTGCTTGAACAATATCTCGTGGAGGAAAAAGGATATCGCCCCGGTGATATTGAAGTCGACGCACCCCTTGAATTGACCATCGGGGGCGAGACCTACCGATCGCGTGTCGACCTTGTGGTTTCAGCGTCCGGGAAACGGTATATGATGATCAAATGCGCTTCGGGGTCCCTGGGATCAAGAGAAAGAGAGGCGGTTTCAGCGGCCCGTCTAATGGACAGTGAATACCAGATCCCGCTTGCGGTGGTCAGTGACGGCCGAACCGCCACAGTGCTCGATACGATTACAGGCAGGAAAATTGATGAGGGCCTGGCATCTCTGCCGTCCAGGGAGGTTGCTGCCAAAAAGTCGGCTGAGACGATCTTTCAGGTTCTTGCTGAAAATCGGTGCGAGCGGGAAAAGCTTATTTTTCGTACCTATGACAGCATGAATGTCAATGTCGGGCTCAGGCTGAAGGCTGAAGTGGATGCCCCGGGATGACCCTGTTTTAAAGCTTCCCAATACCCCCCCCCTGCACCCGGAACTAAAAAAGGACTTAAGAATTTCTCTTAAGCCCTTTCTTTATTAGTGGCGGGAGCGACGAGACTCGAAC
Source organism: uncultured Desulfobacteraceae bacterium (assembly GCA_964522985.1). Taxonomy (GTDB): domain Bacteria; phylum Desulfobacterota; class Desulfobacteria; order Desulfobacterales; family 4572-123; genus 4572-123. Next base: position 346 of record CAZFXX010000089.1, on the reverse strand, counting down.
TCTCGACCTCCGGCGTGACAGCCCAGGCGTATAATATTCGGAAAAATCGAAAATCCGCCCCGCCGATATTCTCTGATCGATCGACGACAACTGATGCGTCTGCTTGGCGTTGATGAAAGTGACACATTACGGAAGGTTGTCTACACAACAACTGGCTGGGCGATATATTGTGTAAAGGCGGCCATGCCCGTGAGGAAAAATGGACGCAACGTATTGCCGTGGGCAGTAAATTTTTTATCGAAGACGTAAAAAATAAACTTGGATACAAGGCTATCGGCAGAAAGGTGGTCAGCGCAGGAGATGTTTATCAGCTTAAAGAAAACAAAGCCCCTTACAACAGCAATTT
>CAZFXX010000088.1:0-10436 GCA_964522985.1 uncultured Desulfobacteraceae bacterium | reverse complement strand
CATCGCTATTTTAGGGCACTTTAATCATAAGCGGGAACTGCTGCTGATCATTTATGAAGTAATATGTGAATATTTCAGCCAGACAATGAATTCCCGATTGCCTTTGGGCCCCAGAACAGGGGAGGGGATGACCGAAATGCATCGTAAGCCCCTTTCAGTAAAAAAATTTTTCAAATCCCGTATCACTTCCGTATGCAAAACAGGGTCCCGTACAACTCCCCCCTTGCCGACTTTTCCTTTGCCGACCTCAAACTGCGGTTTGATCAGGGCCAGAATATCAGCATCCTTTTGCATTAGCCGGGTAGTTGCCGGAACAACCAATCGCAGGGATATGAACGATACATCCACCGTGACCAGATCGACAGGGCGGGTTATGTCCTGTGGCGGCATATGCCGAATATTGGTGCGTTCGATGACAACAACGCGAGGATCCTGCCTGAGTTTCCAAGCCAGTTGACCATAACCGACATCAACAGCAAAGACAATCGATGCGCCGTTTTGCAGCAGACAGTCGGTAAATCCGCCGGTTGAAGCACCTACATCAAGACAGGCCAGCCCTTTGACACGGATACTGTTTTCTTTAAGGCCGGCTTCAAGTTTAAGCCCCCCCCGGCTGACATAAGGCATGTCCGGACCTCTGATGACAATAAGATCGTCTGATGAAACCGGATCACCGGCCTTGTCGGCTAACTTGTTATTGACACTGACCTTTCTCTCTAAAATCAATGCCTGGGCTCGCTGACGACTTTTTACAAGTCCTTTTTCAACGATGACAAGATCGAGACGTTTTTTTTTAACCGGCATTTTCCCACCCGAACCTGCGCACTTAAATAATGTCTATCCGGAAATGAAGACTTATGTTCAAGATCAAAGCATCTATAAAAATAACCACAGGCATATATTTGATATTTTGAGGATTATTTTTGTGCATAACGATAGATTAGGCTAAAAAACCATTTCCGGAGGGATACTAAATAATGAATTATCCCTGATGCAGCCCCCGGGCCATTAATTTTTTGGCCGCACGGACAATAGCCGTTGCATCAATTCCATATTTGGAGCGCAGCAATTCTTGCGGACCATGCTCTACAAAAGTATCCGGAAGACCGATACGCTTTACCGTCACGTCCGTCACGCCTTCATCATTGAGACATTCAAGTACGGCGCTGCCAAAACCGCCCTGGCATACATGCTCTTCAATCGTAATGATACGTGGAATTTTTTCTGCTAGAGCACAAATCAATTCGCGGTCAATGGGTTTTACAAATCGGCAATCCACAATCGTTGCTGAGATACCCTTCACCGCAAGCAAACCATGGGCCGATAGCGCATCATTTACCGGCCTTCCGATGGCCAGGACAAGAACATCTTCACCTTGGGTCAACACCTTGCCTTTTCCGATGGCCAGGGGTTTAATCGGTGTGTCGAGAAAGGCCCCGGTGCCGGCCCCACGCGGATATCTAAATGCAATGGGGCCGTCGTGCTGAATTGCCGTTATCAGCATACGGCGTAATTCATTTTCATTGCCGGCAGCCATAACTACCATATTGGGCATGCTTCTTAAATAGGCTAGATCAAAAAGCCCATGATGGGTTGGGCCGTCTTCACCGACGATACCGCCCCGGTCAATAGCAAAAACGACTGGGAGCGACTCTATGCAGACATCATGTAATATCTGATCGTAAGCCCGTTGTAGAAAGGTTGAATAGATAGCCACCACCGGTTTAAATCCTTCGGTGGCAAGGCCTGCTGCGAATGTAACACCATGCTGTTCGGCAATGCCGACATCGTAAAATCGTTCCGGATAATTTTTTGAAAATTGAGTCAAGCCGGTGCCTTCGGGCATGGCTGCAGTGACTGCAACAATCCGGCTGTCATTTTCAGCAAGTGCAACCATTGTATCTCCGAAAATCTGAGTATAGCTTGGTGTACTGATTGATTTCATACAATTCCCGGTTTCTATTTCAAAGCATCCGACACCGTGGAAATAAATCGGGTTTTTTTCAGCCGGCGCATATCCCTTGCCCTTTTTTGTGATCACATGCAACAGCACAGGTTCATTTAGATTCTTGATGTTATTCAAGATGTTGATGAGATGATCCAGGTTGTGACCGTCTATGGGGCCGAAATAATCAAAATTAAACGCTTCAAAAAGCATTCCCGGGGTCACGAAAGTCTTAAAAGATTCCTCGGACTTTTTGGCAAAATGATAAAGCCCATCACCGAATTTGGGCAGGGATTTAAGGAAATCCCCTAGCCCCCGACGTCGGTCTTGAAGATATTTTCGGGACAGGGTACGGCTGAGAAATGACGACAGGGAGCCCACATTCCTGGAAATGGACATGTCATTTTCATTGAGTATGACAATAAGGTCTTCCTTACGGGTATCACCGTCACGGATATCACCGGCCTGATTCAGTCCTTCATAGGCTATACCGGCGGTCATGGAGCCGTCACCGATAACGGCGATCACCTTGTCTTTTTTTCCTTTGAGACGTTTGCCGCTGGCAATTCCGAGCCCTGCTGATATTGAAGTTGAACTGTGGCCGGTGGAAAAACAATCATAAGGACTTTCACTGATACGCGTGAACCCGCTGATCCCTTTATGCTGGCGAAGCGTGGAAAACCCCTCCCGGCGGCCGGTCAGAAGTTTGTGCGCGTATGCCTGATGACCGACATCCCATACAATTTTGTCACTTGGCGCGTTAAAAACATAATGAATGGCAATGGCAAGTTCAACCGTTCCCAAGCTGGATGCCAAATGACCGCCGTTTTTAGATACCACACTTACAATCCGGTTGCGGATTTCGGAAGCCAGATCAGGAAGTTTGGATCGATCAAGACGTTTTAGGTCTGCCGGTGAAGCGATGGATTCCAGTAAACTCAAGTTTTAATTAACTCCCTATATATTCATGAAAAATTATAAATTCCAAATTTGGATAAGTTGTGGCGGACAAGTGGTGTCACTTTTTTCGCTTGACAATATAGTTTGCGAGGGCTCGCAGGGGATCAGCCTGTCTGCCGAAAATATCAAGGGCAAGCAACCCATTTTTAATCAGTGCGGATAGATATTTGCTGGATTCGGATAGACCGAGCAGGGCAGGGTAGGTGGCCTTATCGCAAAGTTGATCGGTACCTGTAGCTTTACCCATGATCTCAGGATCACCTTCAACATTTAAAATATCATCGGTGATCTGAAAGGCAAGCCCGATATTTTTGGCGTATGTGTCCAGTTGTTCAATTTTTTCCGAGGAGGCCCCTTTCAGCACGGCCCCTGCATACACCGATGCACGAATCAAGGCGCCGGTTTTTAATGCATGCGTATTTTTCAGATGATCCAGTGAAACGGTCCGGCCCTCAGACCAGATATCCCGCATCTGCCCTTCGATCATTCCCCTGTATCCGGCTGCGCGTGAGATCGAGTGTATGATTTTTATCCATCTATGGGCGTGTTCCGCATTGGCTGCTCCGGCTGATGCCAGAATCTCAAAAGCAAGTGTCAGCAGTGCGTCTCCGGCCAGTAGCGCCGTACTTTCATCAAAGGCCATGTGGCAGGTCTGTTTACCTCTGCGCAGCCTGTCATCATCCATGGCTGGCAGGTCATCATGAATCAGTGAATACGTATGGATCATTTCAAGGGCACAGGCACACTCTATAATTTCGGTATCGGCATCACCGCCGGAAACCGCCTGGGCGGCTGCCATACACAGAATGGGGCGAATACGTTTGCCGCCTGCCATGAGCGAATATGTCATGGCACGACCCAGTCGGCCGGATTTTTCCCGAGGAATTATTTTTTGTTCAAGTGCCTTATCAACCTGCCGTTTTCTTGAATTCAAGTATGATTTCAAATCAAACATATGGGATACATCCTGTTTCAGTGAGGTAGTGCCCATTCAAAAGTTAGACGGACACGAGATGGTTTTTGCCTGAGCCTTTAAGCCTTTGTATCAAAAGGTTCTTCCACAATGAGCCCATCTCCCTTTTCCATCAAAAGTGTCACTTTTTTTTCTGTTTCATCCAGTTTGGTATTGCAAAATCTGGAAAGCTTAACGCCTTCTTCAAATTTAGCCAGGGATTTCTCAAGAGAGAGTTCGCCTTTTTCAAGATCCTGAACAATTTGTTCAAGTTTATTCAGTGCTTTTTCAAAGGTCAGTTCAGCCATTTTTTGTTTTTCCTTTAACAGCGACCCGTAAAGAGCCTTTAGCCAGAATAACCTCCAGTTCTTGTCCCATGGATACGCTGTTGCAATCGGTGATGATGCAGGTATCCGGAATTGTCCGGGTGATGCTGTACCCCCGGGACAGAATTTCTGTTGGATTCAAGGCGTAAAGTTTTGCCGATATCTCTCCAAGTGTCGATTTCTTATGTAATAAATCCTTTGTTATATACAGAAAAGTATTCTGTCTGAGTTGCTCAAGTTTTTTTAAATGATTTTCAACCAGACCAATCGGGTTGTTTAAAAAAAGTTTTTCCGTACGCCATGCAAGTCTTTCTCGATGGCGCTGAATATACAAAGCCAATGATCGGCCAAGGCGCATGGTGCAATCATCTGTTTTCAGTCTAAAATCCTGGACATCCCGCACAGGATCCCTGAGACGGTCAACCAAATTATCGAGCCGGTCCCTTAATCGATCTATCCGGGATTGCATTTTTGTTTTCAGCGCAACGGACAGTTCCCGGCATCTGAGATGGAGCTCATTTTTTTGAGGAACAGCAAGTTCTGCAGCAGTCGAAGGGGTCGGGGCCCTGAGATCCGAAACAAAATCACATATGGTATAATCGGTTTCATGACCGACAGCCGAAATAATGGGTATTTGGGATTTAAACACAGCCCGAGCAACTGTTTCCGAGTTAAAGGCATGCAGATCTTCAAGAGACCCGCCGCCTCTGGCAATAATAATCAGATCCGTGTCAGCTCTTTTATTCAAAGCGTGCAGGGCTGATACGATCTGCGCTTCGGCATTCTGGCCCTGAACTTTTACCGGCCATATTTCCACGGCCATATTGGGAAATCTTCTGTCAATAATGTTCAACATATCATGCACGACGGAACCGGCAGGAGACGTGATCATGCTGATTTTTGCAGGTAGAAACGGAACACCACGCTTGCAATCCTCTTTAAAGAGCCCTTCGTTAAAAAGTTTTGTTTTTAATTGCGCATAGGCAGCCTGCAGGGCTCCGGTTCCTTTCGGTTCGATATATTCAAATATCACCTGATAAGTGCCATGGGGTTCATACAGATTAAGCCGGCCCAGACCGGTTATTGCCATGCCGTCTTTTAAACGAAATTTTAAATTTCGGGTCTGCCCCTTGAACATAAGCGCTTTGATCTGTGCATTTTTATCTTTCAAGGTAAAGTAAAGATGCCCGGAAGAAGGAATTCTCAGGTTTGATATTTCGCCCAAAATCCAGACGAAAGGGAGGGCTGCTTCAATTATAACTTTAATTTCAGCGGTTAACTTGGAAACCGTGTATATTTTTTTGATTAATTTGTTATCTTTGCTGTTCACTGCAATAATCTTTTTTAGAATTCGTGCAAAAATAAATTCAAAAATTTTTATATTGAGACGCCCGGGCAAACGCAATCGAAATATGGCGATGCAAAAATGCTTAAATTTAAATAAATACCATAGTGCAATCAAAGGATCAATATTTTATATAAAAGGATTGAACAGCAAAAGGGCGCTTATTCGAACCAATATTTATAACGTCTGATAAGATATATTATGTAAACTTTAGCAGAACGCTCATGCGGTAGGGGGTTTAGGGCAAGGAATTAACGTAAATTTGATACAAAAAAAGGTTTGCCTGCATTTTGTTTATGGCCGTGGATTGCAACTAATTTTTTTTGACGGAACTTGTGGCCAGAGAATTCAAAAGTTTAGTATCTTGGCCGGAGATGTTTTGGGTCTAACGGATTCCAAATGCTGACGCACTGCCGGTACAACGTAAATATTTTCCAGATTTCGGGTTGCAATAACAGATGACAAAATCTGGAGTTTTTCGATAACTGGTTTGTGTTTGTCTATTATTAAAAATTTTTGGTTCCTGATTTTGCAAAGTCCGCTTTCAACATGGATACCCGTAATTTTAAAATTATGTTCGGACACCATAATTCCCAATTTTTCTGCAAGGTCTTTAATCTCCAGATAAAGTTGTTCCTCATTCATAATATATCGATTTACCCTTTTATATCAAATTTATTCTATAATTTAAGTATGTTCAATATTTAAAAGGAACTGTAACATTAACTTTAGAATGATTGTTCTTCTGGTTTTCAGGGTACTTTTACTTGAATATCCTGGAAACTGTGTTATTATTCATAGTCCCAATCACAAATAACATTGATTTCCAGGAGGTAAAAAATATGCAGTCGATTCCGATTCAAAAAGTGCAGGCCGACGTTCGGGTCAACGAATTTATCCGGAGTGTCTACAACTGGATGGCCGTTGGGCTCTCACTTACCGGTTTTGTGGCCTTTTATGTTTCAAACAACGAGTTCCTGTTGCGTCTTATATTTGGTAACCAGCTAATATTTTTTGGACTTATCATTGGAGAACTCGTCTTAGTCTTTACGTTGAGCGCCAGAATTCAAAAAATGCAGGTATCCACTGCAACCGGTGTATTCATGCTGTATGCCGCATTAAACGGGGTGACGCTGGCTTCCATATTTCTCATTTATACAAGATCATCCATCACATCCACCTTTTTTGTCTGTGCAGCGACATTTGTTGCCTGCAGCATCTATGGGATGACCACCAAACGCGACCTGACCTCCCTTGGTGGATTCATGGTCATGGGCCTCATCGGCATTATCATCGCCTCCATTGCAAACATGTTTTTCCGCAGTTCCGGCATGAGCATGATCATCAGTTACATCGGTGTAATTGTTTTTGTCGGGCTGACCGCTTATGATACACAAAAACTCAAAACCATGGCCCTTACACAGCCAGCCGATCTTAATACCGGTGCACGAAGAAAAGGCGCAATTATAGGTGCCCTTGCCTTATATCTGGATTTTATCAATCTTTTCCTGATGCTGCTCAGAATATTAGGAAATAGGGAATAAAAAGCCTTGAAAGGCGATACCGTTTTTTCAAAAAAGGTCTCCATGTTGAATTAAACAACGCAGAACGCAGAGACCTTTTTTTAATTCAATTTTTCCTTAACCACAGCGGCAATCCGGCCGCAATACTTTTTGGTTTCATCTTTATCGCGCCCTTCGACCATAACCCGGCATATGGGCTGGGTTCCCGAATACCGTACCAGTACCCTTCCCTCCTGGCCGAGATTGTTTTCAACCCCGCGGATCACCTCTCTTATTGCCGGGATACAATCGATTTCCGCCTTTGTTTTTACATCAACATTGATAAGAATCTGGGGATACACATGCATTATTCGGGCAAGTTCGGACAAGGGTTTTGATTCGGACTGGATAACCTCCAGAAGCTGAAGTGCGGCCAGGATACCGTCGCCCGTGGTGTGATGATCCAAAAAAATCATGTGCCCTGAATTTTCACCACCCAGTACGGCTCCGCAGGAAAGCATTTTTTCAAGCACATAGCGATCGCCGACATCCGATTTGACATGGGCAATACCCATCTCCCTCAACGCAACGCCCAGCCCAAGGTTACTCATGATTGTGCTGACGACCAGGTTGTTTTTCAACCGGTTTTTCTTATTTAAAAAATTGGCACATACGGCAATCACCTGGTCGCCGGTTAAGATATGACCGGTTTCATCGACGGCAATCAGCCGGTCTCCATCACCGTCAAAGGCAAAACCTGCGACAGCTTTAGATGCCACCACTTTGGCAGCCAGTTTGTCAGGATGCTGTGAACCACAGCCAGCATTGATGTTCCTGCCGTCCGGGTGGTTGAATATGGCATATACCTCGGCACCAAGATCGGAAAACAGGTCCGGCGCCAGGTTTGATGTCGCACCGTTTGAGCAGTCAAGCACAATGCGGACACCTTGCAGTGAAAGTGATTGTGTAAAATTACGTTTAAGAAACCCGGCATATCGGTCTGAACTGTTTCGGATCCGGCTTACCGTTCCGGTTTCCTGCACATTCCGACACAGCAAATCATTCTCTTTGCTGAGAATGATTTTTTCAAATGCAGCTTCCTCACGGTCTGAAAGCTTGTATCCATTCGGCTTAAAAATCTTGATGCCATTATCAAAAAAAGGATTGTGGGAGGCTGAAATAACGATGCCCGCAGATGCCGCCATGGATACAGCCAGACAGGCGACACCCGGCGTGGGGAGGATATCCGCTAACAGGGCCTCACCCCCCATGGAACAAATTCCCGAAGCCAGGGCATATTCAAGCATATCGCCTGATATCCGCGGGTCCTTGCCTATTATGATCCGTATGTCCTGTCCTTTTTGTTTAAAAAAAACGGCCGCGGCCCGGCCTGTTCTGAGAGCCATATCCGAAGTTATCGGATAGGTGTTGGCCATTCCTCGTATGCCATCGGTTCCAAACAGTTTTTCCATAAATTTTGTTCCTGTTTTTTATTTTCACAGTGAAAATATAGTCCTCGCCTGAGCCTCTATAAATTAAAACCATTTACGATATCATCAACAATCCCCTGCAGCCACAGGCTGCCGGTTTTTGCATCCGCTGGATCAATTTTTTTAATTACATCGATATAATCCAACCCTTCCAGTTGAATAACCCTTTCAACGGTGGTGATAAAATTATCTCTGATCCGTATGTCTCCGGCATATAATTTCGGGTTTTCAGTATCTGTTTCAAGCCTGGACAATGTGTTACAGATAGTGTTTTCGCTAGGTCTGTCCCGCCCTTTCCCTGCTTTTTGAATAAATGCTGTCAGCCTATTTATTCTTTCCCGGATGCCCATTTGAAGTTTTTCTTTAAGGCCTGCCAGCAGGGCTTCAGGGAAATCATTTGAAATAAACAGGGATCGTATCTGAATATACCACTGCATCAACGCCCAAAGATTTGCGATATAAGTGATGTTATTGATGATGATACGATTTGTTCCAGTATACCGGTCGGTTTTAAAAGGAATATTGGCATTGGATTTAGCATTTTCGACAATCAGACGTCCGGGACGCAGTTCATCTTTGCGACAGATCGATCCGGCGGCCACAACTGTTCCGAAAGCCAGACGGCAGGGTCCGACAAGCCCCCCCTGTCCGCCTAAAAATATCGGTGGTTGATTCAGCATCACGCCCCCGGGGATATCACCGATCAGAGATGGGGTGGCTTTATCCTGGTTGGGTGTATAATTAAAATGAATATAGGAACTGCCTATTTCGCTGTGACTCCTGCGACTGGTGCCACCGGCCATCAGGCAGTCGCAGAAATTGATAAGGCTGCCCAAAGTTACAAAGGGGAGCAAAACGGTTTGTTTCAGACCCACACTGTGGGCGCCGCCGGCCTGTTCTTCAAGGATGGTGCCCTTTCTGATATGAGCGCCGGATCCCATGGAGGCATCTTTTAAAAAAACGGCTTCTTTAAAAAAACCGCCTTTTAGTTGAACCCCGGGACCGATCTGGCAGTTTTCAATCGTTACAGGTCCTTCCAAGCCCAGTTTTGCTTTGTGTAAAATCAGCGTCGATTTTCCGGACAATCGGCATCCCGGGTAAATAACTGTATTTTCTCCCGAAATTCTATCAGGATCAACGGTTGCGTCAATATGGACATTGTTGGAATCTATGAATGTCACACCTTTTTTTATCAAAATTTCAACTATTACACGGTCAATTTTTTTCACCAAATAAAACCTTTCATATATTTTAATTCGACCACATTAATTGCCGGATATCAGTAAACCTCAATATAGTGCCGGATCGCATTAAACATCCCTTGCCCAATGCCGTTTACCCTTTTAATTTCTTCAGTGGTATCAAAACGATGGTGTTTTTTCCGATATTCGACAATTTTTACAGCAAGCGCAGGCCCTACATGCGGCAGGGTGATAAGTTCCGTCAGTCTTGCGTTGTTGATATTGACCGGTTCAGGTGATTCTTTTTTTAAAATCTTTTTTAAATACCTAGTATACTGTTTTTGCAAAATTTTTTCAGCGATTTTACGGTTTTCATAATCTATCCACTGTTCTTCAGGCAGTCTGCCAAGAACATAAATCAGATGTTCCGTATCAAGCTTACCGTTGGCATCCAGGTAGGGGCAGTGTCTTATTTTGCCGCCATCCTTTGCAATTTCGATCACCGCAAAAGATGCGTCAGGCAGCAGACCAACGACAAATTCCGTCCATTCCTGGCTCCGGGCGGTTTGGATAAAGCAAAGTATCGACAAGGAAAAAAGAATCCCTGTCACGGTAAAAAATATTTTAATCCATACGGTATTTTTTAAACATATTTTTGTTTTTACATCCATTATTTATCTCCGTCGGATCTTTTAACGATTTGTTCCGGATAAAAACAACCGAAGAAGTAACGCC
>CAZFXX010000087.1:0-10482 GCA_964522985.1 uncultured Desulfobacteraceae bacterium | reverse complement strand
GGAAAGGTTATTGTCGGTCAGGAAAAATTGATCGAAGGATTACTTATGGGGCTGTTTACCAAGGGCCATATTCTGATTGAAGGCGTTCCGGGGCTGGCTAAAACCAGTTCTGTCATGGCCCTTGCCAATACGGTGATGGCAGATTTCAAGCGCATTCAGTTTACGCCGGACCTGCTTCCGGCAGATCTGATCGGGACCGAGATCTACCGGCCCAAGGTCGGTGATTTTGTAGTCAAAAAAGGACCTGTTTTTCATAACATCATTCTGGCCGATGAGATCAACCGCGCCCCTTCCAAGGTTCAGTCGGCCCTTCTGGAAGCCATGCAGGAACGCCAGGTGACCATAGGTGAATTTACCTTTAAGCTGGACGATCCCTTTTTGGTGATGGCGACCCAGAACCCGATCGAGCAGGAAGGCACCTATCCGTTGCCCGAGGCCCAGATAGACCGCTTCATGCTTAAGCTGGTGATTGACTACCCGGACAGACACGAAGAAAAAGAGATCATGAAGCGGGTGGGGTTTGAAAAACCCCTGGATATAAAACAGGTGATAAACCCGGCGGGCATAGATGAAATCGTATCGATTATTAAAGAAATTTATATGGACGAAAAACTCAAGGACTATATTGTCGATATTGTTTTTGCATCCCGCACCCCGGCTGATTATAAGCTGGACATGGGAAATTATATTCAGTTCGGGGCATCGCCGAGGGCAACCATATTTCTGAGCCTGGCTGCCCGGGCCTATGCGTTTTTACAGGGGCGGGCTTATGTAACGCCCCAGGATATCAAAAGCATTGCCCCGAACGTACTGCGGCATAGAATTATCCTTAGCTATGAAGCAGAGGCCGAAGATATTACCAGCGAGCAGGTTATTGCCGCTATTTTTGACACGGTGGAAGTGCCTTAGGATTGAAAAACAAGAAGTGAAAAGTGGGAAGTGAAAAGTTAAGGAATTCTATCTATTTTAATTCGCAGAACTGTCCGTCTTTGGAGGATTACACAAATTACAATATATTATATTGATTTTATTTATAAAAAGACAGAGCGGAGCGATACTACAACTTTTCATTTTTCAGTATTCACTTTATAAGGCGATACCACAAATTTTCACTATTCAATTTAAGCGGTTTTCACTTTTCAATTATAGAGTCATAAGATGCTTTCATCTGAAATCATAAAAAAGATTCGCAAGATACATATCAAAAGCGGCCGTCTGGTCAATACCCTGATGGCGGGACAATACCGTTCGGTATTCCGGGGATCGGGAATAGAGTTTGAAGAAGTACGGGAATATACGCCGGGAGACGAAGTCAAGAGTATCGACTGGAAAGTATCGGCTCGGCTGGGACGGCCCTTTATCAAACGGTATTGCGAGGAGCGTGAGCTTATCGTTATCCTGATGGTGGATATGAGCGCATCGGGTTGTTTTGGAACCGGCGAGAGTCGGAAAAGGGAAACCGCCGCAGAGGTGGCCTGCATAATGGCCTTTAACGCCATCCGGAATAATGACAAGGCCGGGGCCATTTTATTTACCGACCGGGTGGAAAAGTATATACCGCCTAAAAAAGGATCTGCCCATGTATGGCGTGTAATCCGCGAAATATTAACCTTTGAGCCGGTATTCAAAGGTACCGATATTTCCAATGCCCTTGGGTATCTGGGCAGGGTCTGCCGCAAAAAAAGCGTTTCCTTTTTAATTTCGGATTTTTTAGCAAAAGATTATCTGCAGCCCTTGAAACTGGCCGGGCGCAGGCATGAGCTCATCGGGGTGATGGTTTCGGATCCCGGTGAGTTTAAATTGCCGGCAGGCGGTATGGTTCATGTTCAGGATTTTGAAACCGGAGAGATTTGCTGTCTTGACGCTTTTGATGGAAATACCCGCCTGCAATTCGAAAAATTCCGAAAACTGGAATATCGTAAAAGCATGGACACGCTGAAATCGGCGGGTACCGATTGTATCGAAGTCAGTACGGCGGGTTCTGCCGCTAATGCATTGACCCGATATTTTCGCTATCGAGAAACAAGGAAGCGGTAATGCGGGGAAAGTTTTTTTTTATTATTTTTGTTTTGTTGTTTTTTTTTGGCGGGTTAAGCCGTCCGATCCGGGCAGAGAACAATGCACCGGTCAAATCCGACCCGGCTTCTGTCGCCGCCACCAATGCCGACCGGACCCCACAACCCATGACGGATATTCATGGCCTCAAACCGGTTGAAGCGGACGGATTTGATCTGTCCCCGTTGATATATATCATCGCCGGTCTGGTGATCGCACTGCTGATCACCGGGTTGATTTATTACCTGACCAGACGTGGCAAAAATAAGATAACGACGATTGAGCCGGTGCTGCTACCCGAAGAGAAAGCTATTCGGCTGCTTGAAGGACTATCCGCTTTTAAAACTATGCCCGGGCGGGAATTTTATTTCCGGCTTTCCGCAATTTTAAGGGGATATATTAAAAACAGGTTTAATATCAACGCCCCGGAGATGACAACCGAGGAAGTGTTGCCCCGGATCGAGCAAATCGATATTGACCGGAAACTGCGAAAGGATGTTAAAAAATTGCTTTCAACGGCTGAGCCCATAAAGTTTGCCGGTTTGAATGCCGCCATCGATCAGATGGAAAGGGATTTTTTGTTTGTAAAAAATTTTGTAAAGCATACGACGCCGGAGACAACTTTATCGATGGATGACAGATGATTCAGGGTTGAGGCCTTAGATGGGTGACGCCTGCTATTTCGCCTTCAATCTTTTACCATTCATTCTTTTCCCAAAATATGTTTTTAAATTTGTGAAACTCGAGCTGTAAAGTAATACAAGATAAATTGCCTATGTTTCGATTCGCATCGCCCTATTTTTTGTTTTTACTGGCCCTGATTCCAGCGGCTATTTTTTATAAGCATCGCAACCGCACCTGTCCGGTCCTTGGCATATCCGCCGTTGCCGCGGTTTCCAAGATTAGAGGATCACTCTGGTTTCGGCTGCGGGGAGTCATGCCGGTTTTGAAATACATGGGGCTTGTCCTGCTCATTATCGCCATGGCAAGGCCCCAGTGGGGTACCCGTAAACAGAACATCCAGACCGAAGGGATCAATATCCTTCTGGCGGTTGATCTCTCCGAAAGCATGGCTGCCCTTGATTTCAAGCAAAAGGGGGAAATCGTCAACCGTCTTGAAGCGGTCAAGGGGGTCGTAAAAAGATTTGTAGCACAGCGTAGCGGCGATCGGATCGGTATGGTGGTTTTCGGGTCCCATGCCTATACCCAGGTACCCCTGACCCGTGATTACAGCACCATCGTATCTGTTCTTGATCAATTAAAAATCGGCGCGGCCGGTAAAAGTACCGCCATTGGCGATGCCATTGGAATATCCCTGAAACGGCTGGAGGATATTAAAAGCAAATCCAATATTATTATTCTGCTCACTGACGGGCGCAGTAATTCCGGCGAGTTTGAGCCGGAAACCACCGCCGGTATTGCCGTACAAAAGCATGTAAAGATATATACTGTCGGGGTGGGCACACGCGGCAGGGTTCCGTTTTTGATCAAAGATACACTCTTTGGCGAGCGCTATGTTTATCAACGGGTGGATATCGACGAAGAGACGCTTAAAGATATTGCCGAAAAAACCGGAGGGCTTTATTTCAGGGCTGAAAATATTGAGGGTCTTGAAAAAATTTACGATATTATCGACAGGCTGGAAAAAACAAAGGTGAAGGTCGTCACCTTCGAGCAGTACAATGAGTTCTATGTTTATTTTCTTGTCACGGCCTTTATCGTTCTGGGGCTGTGGATCATTTTTTCAAATACCCGCTTGCTGGAGATACCATGAGGTTTGCCAGAATTGAAATGCTGTCTCTGATATGGGTTATTCCTTTTTTTATCATTACGATCGGATACGGCATAAAAAAACGTCAAAAGATTCTACACGCCTTTGCATTACCAGGCACGCTTGCAGCCATTTCACCGGAGTCAGGTTCAAAAAAACGCGGCATGAAAGCTGTGTTGATGATTGGTGCACTGTTGTTTATCGTGCTGGCATTAAGCGGACCCCAGTACGGCTATAAATGGCAGAAGATCCAGCGAAAGGGCATTGATATCATTATTGCCCTGGACTGCTCCCGCAGTATGCTGGCCCAGGATATAAAACCGGACCGGTTAGCCCGGGCCAAGCGCGAAATTATTGATTTGCTGAGCATGCTTCAAGGCGACCGTGTCGGGCTTGTCGCATTTGCCGGAACCGCTTTTATGCAGTGTCCTCTGACACTGGACTATGAAGCGTTTCATATTTTTTTAAATGCCCTTTCACCGGAGTATTTGCCTGTAGGCGGATCAGATATCGGTAATGCCATATCCGTCTGTGTTCAGGGATTTGATGAAAAAGCAAATGCCCAAAAGGCGATTGTTTTGATTACCGATGGCGAAAATACGGGTCTTGATACTGTCAAGGCTGCGGAAAAAGCGCGGGATGCCGAAATAAAGTTGTTTTGTATTGGCGTGGGGAGTGAACAGGGCGTGCCGCTGCCGGATAAAAAGGGTGGTTTCATAAAAGATGCGTCAGGCAAGATTGTTTTGAGTAAGATAGACGAAAAACCGCTACATCAGGCAGCGGTTTTAACCGAGGCAACCTATGTCCGATCCGTTGCCGGAGACATGGACCTGGATGTCATTTACAAACAGGAAATTAGAGGAAAAATGGAAGCGGCAACATTTGAAGGCGGGAAAAAACAGGTGTGGGAAGATCGCTATCAGTGGTTTCTGGCCCTGGCTATAATGGCCCTTGCAATAGAGATGTTTCTGTCCGACAGGGGAAAAATAGTTTCTCTGTTTGTTTTTATACTGCTGCTGACCGTTGCTTTTCCGGCCAGGGCCGGTAATATGAAGGAAGGACTTGAAGCCTATCAAGACGGAAAATACGATAAAGCCTTGAAAAGTTTTATTGACGCTCAACTTGAGCATCCGGAAAAACCGAAAATTTCATACAACCTCGGTAACACTTTTTATAAACTAAAAGATTATGGCTCAGCTTTGAATCATTTTCGACAAGTGCTGAAGACAGAAGATAAAACCCTGCGGGGAAAAGCACTCTACAATATAGGCAACACCCAGTATCGTATGCAACAGTTTGAGGAGGCTATAAAAAGTTATAAAAAGAGCCTTGAAACCAATCCCGGCGACCAGCAGGCCAAAGAAAATATTGCGTTTGTCAAGAAGGTGATGCAGCAGAAAAAACAGCAGCAGAAAAAACAGCAGCAGAACAAGCAGGACCAAAAAGGAAAAAACAAACAAAAGGCCGGCGGTTCGGATAAGCAAAAAGATGCAAAGCAGCCTCCATCCGATTCATCCAGGGATAAGGCAAAGGACGGAAAGAAAAATAACCAACGTCAGCCGGATAAAAAGTATGGCGACAAGATGGATTCCCCTAATGACGGCGCCCGGAATTTTAAGCAAAAAGCGTCAGGGGCAGCCGAAAACAAGGCAAAACCGCCGGAAAAGAAAGACGACATGGCCAGGGGCGAAAAACCGGCAGACCGGAATCAGGCCGAACAAATGCTCAATCGCCTGAAGGACCAGCCCGGGAGGGCAATGATCCCGAATTATCGGGAGCAGCAGGTGGAAAAGGACTGGTGACCTGTATAATTGATGGGTGTGTGGGGAATCTTGTGCTCGTCCGATCTACCGATGCTATTTATAAAAAGACAAAGCGGAGTGAAACCACAAATATTCAATTTTTAGTAGTCATTTTTCAATATTATTCGGAGATATTTTATACCGTGCGACAGACCATGCACAACATAGTCAGGAAAGGCCGGATAATCGGGATATGCATTTTCCTGTCCGTTTTCATTATATTATTTCCCCGTCTTGCCGGAGCCGTAAAAATCAGCGCATTTGTAGATCAGAATCGGATCATGCCCGATGAATCGGTCCGTCTGACGGTGACGATTGAAGGTGGAAACGGAGAGATCGACACCTCGGTAATAAAGGACTTTACCGTTGTTTCCCGGGGTACCGGCAGCAGTGTCCAGATTATTAACGGCCACACCACCCGAAAGACGAACCACAATTTTATTCTCATCCCTTTAAGCAGCGGCACCCTTACCATTCCACCGTTGAGGGTGAAAACAGGCGGTCAGACATTAAAAACCAGGGAAATAACCATAAAGGTATCCCCATCGTCTGCCGATGATACCGCCCCCAGAGATCTTTTTGTTCGTGCTGTGGTGTCTGACAATGTGCCATATGTCGGTGAGCAGATTATATATACCTTTAAACTTTTTTCTGCGATAAGGATCGCAAATCTGCGGTTTCAGAAACCTGAATTTTCAGGATTTACGGCAAGGCAAATCGGGGACAGCCGCACTGTGCAAACGGTTGTAAACGGCCGCAATTTTGATGTCACCGAACTGGATTATCTTCTGGTCCCCGTAACTGAGGGGAATAAGACAATTGATTCGGCCATGCTTGGATGTGATGTGATTCAGCGCAACAAAAACCGCAATTTTGGTTTTAATAACTTTTTTGATGATCAGTTTTTCGGAAACGTAAACAGCAAACCTGCCGTGTTGAGAACCGATCCGTTAACGGTGAACGTTAAACCATTACCTGAAAATTTATCGAGTGATGAATTTTGCGGGCTGGTGGGGCAGTTCCGGATGAAAATTGAAATAAACGAACGCGCGCTTAAAACTGGTGATTCCACAACCCTGACCGTTACGATTAGCGGCAGTGGTAATATCATGGATGCTCAAGACCCTGACATTGCGGTGCCCGATGGCTTCAAGGTATATCAAGATACACCCGAAGAGGATATCCATCTGGGCCCCACCGGGTATTCGGGCAGCAAGACCTTTCGCAGTGCCCTGGTGGCGGTTACCCCCGGATCGTATCGACTGAGCCCTGTCCGTATGGTGTTTTTTGATCCGCAAAAAAAACAGTATTGTCTGATGCAGGCCGGTCCTTTTGATCTGACGGTGATCTCTTCCGGAAAAATAATTGATGTCAAGGTGCCGCCGGAATCGGCCCCGGGGCCTGTTGCTAAAATAAAAAAGAGAGCAGTAGAATTTACAGGGCATGATATCCTGCCGTTAAAAGAGAACCTGGACGCTTTGCAAAGTCGGAAAAATCTCTCATTGATCCGGTTTATGCTGTATCTGCTGATGCCGGTATGTATATATCTGACCGTAAGACTTGTTTTTGTATTTATTCGAAAGGATGCAACGCCCCGCACCCGGATGCTTGGAAAGGCGGACAAAGCGTTGAAAAAGGCTGCCAGAACATCGGTTTCCAGGGAAGAATTCTTGGACTTTTTGTACCGGGCACTGGTAGCAGCAATTTTTGCAGTGGCAGGCAGGATCGGAGCGTCCATTACCTACCAGGAAACTCGAGACCTTATGCAGTCCAGTGGGTATTCGGATGAAGTCGTGGAGCAGACTGTGGCCCTGCTAAAGAAAATTGAGTCGGCCAAATATGGAGGCGTGAGCCTGGATGTCGATTTAAAAAATGATCTGCTGATAGAAACCCGTCAACTCATCAAGGGGGGCCTGTTGTGAAGTGCATTCTACGCATTGTCTGTATTTTAATTATTTTTATACTGCTGTTTAGGGTCGCAGATGCTGCGATAAACCAGCCTCGCGTTTTTTTGGACGGGATTCAATCTTATCACAGTGGTAGTTTTTTTCAGGCAGTTGAATCGTTCAGGCAATTAACCAATGCCGGAATCCGGAATGGAAAACTTTTTTACAATCTGGCTAATGCTTATCTGAAAAACAATGATCTGGGGCATGCTATCCTCTGGTATGCAAGAGCAGCTCGGCTGATACCGCGTGATCCAGACCTGAAGTTCAATTATAACTATGCGCTGAGCCTGGCCGAGGATCAAAGTGAGGATAAGAATTCAGGGATCTTTCGGATACTGTTCTTCTGGAATTATATGCTGGGCAGAACCACCATTCAATGGATTGCGATTGTTTTAAATTTGTTTTTATGGCTTATCCTCATCATGCAACGGGTTCGAAAAAACAGGAATATGAATCGCATCGGGCTGGTTTTGGCGCCTTTTGTGCTGATATTTTCAATTACGGTTTTTTATCATTTCTATGAAGATACCCATAGTCGGCAGGCCGTTATTTTTTATGAAAAAGTGTCTGTGCGGTCGGGATTTGCCGGTAGTTCCACTGAATTATTTGTTCTTCATGCCGGGACCCGGGTTGCTGTTGAAAAAACGAGCAGGAATTTTTTAAAAATTCGTTTTTCCGATGATAAAATTGGGTGGATAAAAGCAGAAGAGGCCGGGATGATATAAATAAGTTTGGTCAACGGTTGACATACAATACATGAAAGGAAAAAAATATGATAAGGGCGGGTATTATCGGAGCAACCGGATATGCCGGAGCGGAACTGGTGAGGATACTGACGGGACACCCCGGCGTTGAATTGACGGCCATCACTTCAAGGCAATATGCCGGCAAACCCTTTGGAGAAGTGTTTCCGGCGATGGCCGGTGTGGTGGATCTTGTTTGTGAAGAACTGGACATTGCCGGTCTTTGCGGCCGAACGGATGTTGTTTTTCTGGCTTTGCCGCATAAAATTCCCATGGCCCTGGTGCCCGGGATCGTCAGGCGGGGTAAAAAGGTGATCGATCTTTCCGCTGATTTCAGGTTTTCCGATATCGGGCTGTATGAGCAGCACTACCAGGCTCATACCGCACAAGAATTGAATAAAGAGGCCGTATATGGATTATGTGAAATATATGGGGAGCAAATCAGAAAAGCCAGGATTATAGGAAACCCGGGCTGCTATCCCACCAGTATTCTGTTACCGTTGATTCCCCTGCTTAAAAAGGGGCTCATCGATCCTGATACGATTATTTCAGATTCAAAATCAGGGGTGAGCGGTGCGGGCCGGTCTGTTTCTATGACCACCCATTTCTGCGAGGCGAATGAGTCCTTTCGGGCGTATAAGATTGCCGCCCATCGCCATAACCCTGAGATCAACGAAATATTGAGCCGGGAAGCCGGATCTTCGGTTCACATCACCTTTGTGCCCCACCTAGTGCCCATGACCCGGGGTATGCTCACGACCACCTATGCGTCGCTTAAAAAAGAGGCAAAAGATGTGGATATCCGCAAATGCATTGCTGATTATTATGCCACTCGGCCCTTTGTCCGGATGCGGCCGGATGAAAATCCTCCGAATACTTTACAGGTACGCGCAACTAATTTTTGTGATATCGGAGTTAAGATTGATCGACAAAACAACCGCCTGATACTGGTTTCAGCCATTGACAACCTAGTTAAGGGCGCTGCCGGCCAGGCGGTCCAGAATATGAATATCATGTACGGTCTGGATGAAACCACAGGCCTGGATGCCGTGCCCTGTCCGGTTTAGAAAATGCCTGTCAGCCCATCAGTCCTGGAAGAAACAACGCAATCTGGGGAAAGGGAATCAGCATAAGCGTTCCGATTAAAAGGGCTATGATCAGGGGTATTACACCCTTGAATATGACATCCAGGGGTACATCCCGGGCCACGGAGTTGACCACATATACATTGATGCCCACCGGAGGTGTGATGACGCCGATCTGGGTTACCATGACAATAATGACGCCGAACCACATGGGATCATAGCCCATGGAACTGACCACCGGGAAAAAAATCGGTACGGTCAGCATGATCAGTGCCAGGGCATCGATAAAACAGCCTCCGACAAAATATACCATGATAATCAGGATCATTACCGCATAAGACGGCAGGTTGAATGCCGCCACCCAGTTGGCAATGTCAAAAGGGATTCGGGAAACCGCCAGGAAATGGCCGAATATGGTGGCGCCGGCCACGATGACAAGAATCATGCATGAAATTCGGGTGGTTTCAAAAAGAGCCTGAACAAACCCCTTAAAATCAATATTTTTCCGCAGGACTGCGATGACAAGGGTGCCGAAAGCGCCCACGGCACCGGCCTCCGTGGGGGTAAAAAATCCAAGGAAAAGACCGCCCATGACCATGGTAAAGAGGATAAGGGTTTCGATAAGGCCGGTCAGGGACGCGATTTTATCCTTGAAGTCGGCTTTGGGCGCCCGGGGAGCCAGTTCGGGTTTCAGGATGGTCCAGATGATAATCGTCAGAATAAAAAGCAGGGTCAATAGAATTCCCGGCAAGATGCCGGCCATGAACAGCTTGCCGATAGATTGTTCGGTCATGATGCCGTAGATAATAAAAATGACACTCGGCGGCACCAGAATGCCCATGCTGCCACCGGCTGCCACCACACCGGTTGCCAGGGTGTCATGATAGTTGTATTTTTTCATTTCAGGCAGAGCTACGGCAGCCATGGTGGCGGCCGTAGCGTTGGTGGACCCGCTGATGGCGGAAAAACCGGTGCAGGCGCCCACGGTGGCAATCGCCATACCGCCGGGCCAGTGCCCCATAAATTTGTAGGCCACGTTAAAGAGCCGGCCGCTGATGCCGGCATGAAATGCAATCT
>CAZFXX010000086.1:0-10508 GCA_964522985.1 uncultured Desulfobacteraceae bacterium | reverse complement strand
AGCGACTCCAGAGAGAGGCCGCCATGAAAAGAATGATGGCAAGTGTTCCGCAGGCGGATGTGGTTATCAACAACCCCACCCACCTTGCTGTGGCACTTAAATATAACCAGACCAGCATGGCCGTACCAAAAGTGGTAGCCAAAGGGGTGGATATCATAGCTGAAAATATAAAAGCAATTGCCAAAGAAAATAATGTCCCGATTATAAACAACAAGCCTTTGGCACGAGTATTGTATAAACTGGTAAATGTGGATGAGGTCATACCCGCACAATTATATCGGGCTGTTGCCGAAGTGCTGGCATTTGTTTACAATCTGAAGATGAAAAATAAAAATTAAGGAAAGCGAATAAATAATGGCGGACGCTTACGTTGAAACGGGCAGTGGGATGGATCTTTTTAAAGATAGCAATACCGTAATGGCTGCAGGCATAGCCGGTATCTTGCTGATTATGATGATCCCGACGCCTTCTTTTGTTCTCGATATTTTGCTTTCTTTCAGTATTACTTTATCCCTGATCATACTGCTGGTTTCCGTCTATGTATCCACTCCCCTTGACTTTTCCGTATTCCCGTCCATTCTTTTAATTACCACGCTGCTGCGATTGTCCCTTAATGTGGCTTCCACCCGGCTTATCCTTCTTCACGGAAACGAGGGTACCACGGCCGCAGGCCAGGTAATCAAGGCATTTGGCGCTTTTGTTGTCGGCGGCAATTATGTGGTTGGATTAATCGTCTTCCTGGTTCTCGTCCTGATTAATTTTATTGTGATCACCAAAGGGTCTACAAGGATCGCGGAAGTTGCAGCCAGATTTACGCTGGACGCGATGCCTGGAAAGCAGATGGCCATCGATGCCGATCTTAATGCCGGGCTGATTACCGATGCGGAGGCAAGGAAAAGACGGGACGCAATCGGGCAGGAATTAAATTTTTACGGCGCCATGGATGGGGCCAGCAAATTTGTCAGGGGCGATGCGATAGCCGGAATTATTATTACCCTGATAAATATTCTGGGCGGTCTGGTTGTCGGCGTACTGCAACAGGGCCTGTCGCTGACGGATGCCGCCGTGTTTATCAAAGCTATATTATTATCTGATTTCCATCGGAATCTCAAAAAAAAGCGCCCGTGCCTTACTCGGGTTCTTATCAAAATACGAAAATCAAACGAATTTCCGCCTTTATCGGTACGGCCGGCGAAGGGAAAACAACAACGCTGGCAAAAAGGGCGGCCAGCTGTGTATTCGAGGAAAAACTCAATGTGGGCATCATCTCGATGGATACCTATCGAATCGGCGCGGCGGAACAATTAAAAACATACGCGGATATTATGGATACCCCCATGGAACTTGCCTCTAAAAAAGAAACATTCAAGCAAAGCCTGAATCGGTTTGCGGACAGGGCCGTTATACTGGTGGATACCGCCGGGAGAAGTCGCAACAACGCAAAATATTTATTGGAACTTAAGGCATTATTTGATTCGGAACTTCCGGTAGAAACAAATTTGGTCTTGAGTATGACATCGAGCGTTGAGAACATCATTGATACGGCTACTAAATTTGATATTACCAATTATAACAATATGATATTTACAAAGCTGGATGACTCAAAAAATTATGGCTCAATTTACAATGTTATCGAACAGGTGGGCAAACCCGTATCCTACATCGCCAATGGGCAGAATGTTCCCCACGATTTGATGAAAATGGATCCTGCAGGGCTTGCCAGGCTGATCGTTGGAAACAGGGTGAATTGATTAAAAGGAGGGTGTTGCAGTGGACCAGGCCGGGATATTAAGAAAAATAAAAAACGGGCACGTGTTTCCTGAAACCATGCCTCAAAAATCCAATGGCAATACTCGGGTCATTGCGGTTACCAGCGGCAAAGGAGGCGTCGGGAAAACAAATATAACAGCAAATTTTGCCTATCTTCTTTCGAAAATGGGGAAAAAAATTTTATTGCTTGATGCGGATACCGGATTGGCTAATATTGATGTAATCCTGGGCATTACACCAAAGTATAACCTGTCCCATGTCCTCAGCGGCAAAAAAACACTAGCAGAGGCTGTGGTGCAGGGGCCCGGAGGGATTAAAATTCTGCCTGCGCCATCAGGAATGCGTGGAATGGCCGAGTTGTCAAAAGGGCAGAAATTTACCCTGCTGGAAGAGATGGACGGGCTGGATGAAGATTTTGATTATATACTGATCGACACCGCTACCGGAATTACCGAAAACGTCCTGTACTTTAATATGGTGGCCGGAGAAATCATCGTGGTTGTGACGCCCGAACCGACTTCCTTGACCGATGCTTACGCTTTAATCAAAATACTCTATCGGGATTATGGCGTAAAACGGTTTATGCTGGTTGTCAACATGGTCAGGGATTCAGATGAGGCGATAGGGGTATTCAGGCAATTGAGCAATGCAACAAATCATTTTCTTGATCTGCTCATCTCGTATACTGGGTATATCCTTCAGGACCAGAATATTTCAAAAGCGGTGTGTCGACAACGGTTGCTGACAGAAACCCAATCCGGTTCAAAAGCAAGCAGGTGCATGTCCAAAATAGTAGCTGATCTGTGCCGGTGCCCCCCGCAAAATTATGATGACGGGACCATTAAATTTTTTAACAGGTTCCGGCATTGAAAAAAAACTTGACAGGCAGGACCGTAAGGCATTGATATTGAAATATGTGCCTCTTGTCAAAAATATTGTCGAACGGATGGTCATGCGGTTCCCCGGAAACGTGGAGACGGATGATTTGATTAATACCGGTATAATGGGGCTGATGGCGGTCCTTGAAAAATTTGATGAAACCAGGAATGTAAATTTGGTACATATGCGGGTTTCAGGATTCGGGGAGCCGTATTGGACGAAGTGAGATCAAGAGATGTTGTACCTATATCGGTGAGAAGCAAAGAGACAAACACAGCCATAATGGCGGTATGTTTGTGCCTTGCCGTTCTGACATGTGAAAAAGCTGACGCAGGTGAATTAGATGACCTTTCGGGCTTAGAGGGCCTGGCAGAGAGGGCGTCTTGGAGAGTAAATTATGCCTCTTTTAATAATTTTATTGTAATTCAGCGCTATGGCCTCATCCGTCAGACAGGGGAGCTGCTGTTGACCGATTTTTGATCTTACTTAAAATTTGTTTGTAATTTTGAGTTTGTTTGAGTTTCGGGATTTGGGACCTGTACTGTAATAAGGGAGGAAAAACTTATGTCCTTTCAGCACGGCAGGGCAGAACACAAAGGGCAATTTTATAAAGAACTTGAAAAAGAATTCGACAAAACCTTAAGAGCACTTGTCACCGGTATAATTCACGATTTTGCCAATCCCCTGAGTGGTATTTTAGGTCGGTCTGAGTTTTTGGAGAAACGTGTGGTAGATATTGTTGAACGTATTGAGGATAAATATGATTCAATAGATAGCGACACACTGGAAGGCTATAAAAAAATAATTTATGATGTCGAGTTACTTGTAAAAGCCGGCGACCTTCTCCAGGAGATGTTTACGAATGTAACCGACAAATTAAACGCATTAAACGATACGAAATGGCAGGAGATTAATTTATCAGAGCTTATAGCGGCCGAAACCGCATTTCTTCAATTTTATCCTGCGTTTAAGCGCAATATTAAACAAAAGCTTGTATTGGACAAACAAATTCCGGTGGTAACAGGGATAAAAACTGAATATTCCCTTGCGTTTTCAGCGTTGATACGACACGCTCTGAATGCCGTACAACACTGCAAAATCAAAGAACTCATTATATCTACCGGGCATGACGATTCACATGTATGGGTTAAAATCAAAGATTCCGGTACTTCTTTTACCCAAATCCCGATAACGGGAATATCCGAAAATTTTAATTTTGAAAACTATCCTGACGAGGCCAAGGGCCTTTTTAATGCCGTATCGCTCCTGGAAAAATACGGTGCCCTGTTTCAAATTTCAAATGCATCGGGGTTTAATGTTGTTTCGATACGAATCCCCTGGTCGGAGGTTGAAGTCGCAAAATTAAAGGAATAACGGACTGTCTGATGAATGGGAGGAAAGGATATGCTCAGATTACTTGATGTGCAGCAAATATTGTTGCACTCCAATAATACAGAACGTATTCAACAGGCCTATATGAATTCTCCTGAAAATCAGCGGCGGCATTTTGAATCTGAATTGGTTAAAGAGAGGAGAGAGCTGAGGGAAAAGACCAAAGACCTTGAAGCCTCCGGTCGACTTAAAATCAGAGAAGAAAAAAAACACGATCACCGAAAAAAAAACGGCATCGAGGCTCAAGACCCTGCACCAAAAAATTTAAACCGGGGGAAAAATACAAAGCTGTTATAAAAATGGCCCGGCAGGGCATGAGCAGTAACGAGATTGCTGATGCGCTGACCTTGACCATAGGGGAAATACGCCTTCTTTTAGACCTTCATCGGGAAAAAAATGAAAAATATAGTATCTTGCAAGGCGCCGCTTAGAAAGGGTGAAAAGGTTACGGTAAGGGTGGCGCAATTACACCCAAAGGTACTCCTCCGCATAGTCCAGAGTGAAATACCCCGGGCTTCCAGGTTGATGAATCATTTGCGTTTTTTTCGATCCAACCCCGGGATGCTTTCGGCGTTTTTCATGGAAGCAAGCACCAGATTCAACTCTGATAATTTGAGCGAACTTGACGCCTTTATCGGCAAGGAAGATATCCGGCATATACAGGATATGGTAAAGTCGCTGATATTTTCCCGGGAGAGTGTAAAAACCCCCTTTTTTTTAGAGGTTTTATTCATAAATTTGGTTACCTGTTCGAGCAGGAACTGGGTGAGGCCTTGAAAAATGGACCAGGGCGGGCCTTATCAGTTGAAAATGCAGGGCAAAATCTAAAAGCTCTATTTCTCAAGTTATCTGACAGTTTTCAGACACAATCCGTCGGTAAAAATTTTCCTGTACCGGAGAAACTATCCGCATTTCTCCGCGCTGCTTTAACCGCCATTGAGGCCCATCAGGGGATTAACTACCTGCTTCAGGAACAGGAAGGAAAATATATGTTTCAAATCCCGCTCCTGTTTCCCGAAAATATGGGCATGGCTGAGATATTGTAAAATTTAATAAACGGGAGACAACAGGCAACGGCCGCCGAAAAAAGCAAAGCGTTTTGATTTGCTTGGATATGGATGCTATGGGGCGTATTGTGATTGAGACTGTCATTAAAAAAAATAAAATGGGCTGCACATTTAAATGCAAGGATCAAAATGTTGCCGAAAGGATTATCCAACTGGCACAGCAGCAAAATGTACCGATAAAAAAAGATCCCGGGTTGGCGCAAATTTTAAGCCAGCTGGATATTGATGACCGGATTCCCCCTGCACTGTATAAGGCGGTTGCTGAAATACTGGCCTTTGGTTACTCACTCAACGAGCAATTCCGGGCCGGACTTGAAAAACCTGGATCCGAATCAGCTACCAGGCCCGATGCATCGGCGTTTAAGATATAAAATTATTTTTGTGCAAGCCCTTACCTTGCTACAATCGATTTGGCCAAGACAGAGAATTAGGAAAATTATGATAAAAGACGCTTCTGTAAAAAAAATGACCGAAAAATCCATCGCATCCTTGGACCAACTGGCTGAAGAGGTTGAAAAACGGACTCGGGCCGAAAGGATATTGCATAAAAATGAGGAACAATTCCGGTCCATTGTTGAAAATTTTATCAGTGGAATATTTATTGCCGATGGTGACGGTAGAATTATTTATTTAAATGGAAAAGCATGCGAAATATTCGGATATTCCCGCGATGAAATGATTGGCCGGAATTTTCAGGAATATTTTACCGAAGAGGGCAAACAAAGTACCGCACACCTTCATAATAGGCGATTGACCGGAAAAAATTCGGAACAGCCCCAATCGTTTAATATCGTCACTAAAAATGATAAAAAGAGATGCGTGGAAGCCAGCGCAACCATGATCAATGCTGCAGAAGAGAAACAGCAGACCATTGTTCAGGTACTTGATATTACAGATAAAAAACAGCTTACAGACCACCTCCAGCAGGTTCAGAAGATACAAGCGATTTCAGACATGGCCGGCGGAATCGCCCATCAGTTTAATAATGCCCTCTCGGGAATTGTTGGAAACGTTGATTTAATTGAGATGGTTTTTGCCGGTAACCGGAAGCTGGCCGGCTATACAAAAAAGATAAAAGAGTGCTCACAGCGCATGACGCAACTGACCAGCCAATTGCTGGCCTATGCCCGGTCCGAAAAATATCAGCCTGAAAAGTTATTTTTACGCGACTTGATCCGTGATACATTGCCATTAATCAAACATGCGATCAACCCCGCCATCAAGATAGAAATGGATTGGCCTACCAACAATGTCTATATCAATGGCGATATGGCACAAATTCAAATGGTGCTGATGGCCGTTCTCGCCAACGCATCAGAGGCCATTGAAGACAAGGGACATATTCAGATAACCTTGATACATGAAATCATAACCGATGCGGCCATCATAAGGTTACCCGATTTAAAACCCGGCGATTATCTCAGACTATCTGTCCGGGATAACGGTAAGGGCATGAACGAAGAGGCCCGAAAACGGATATTTGACCCATTTTTTACAACACGATTTATAGGGCGCGGCCTTGGGATGGCTGCAGTCTACGGCATAATTAAAAATCATGCCGGCGGCATTACCGTTGAATCAGAACCGGGTCAGGGGACAACTGTCAAAATCTACCTGCCTACCATACCGGCCTTTCCGAAAAATTGAAAAAGTGTAAACTACTTTCGACTTGTTATGAAGAATACCAAATATTTTTATAAACACGTCAGATTTTTCTTGAGTTAATGACATTGATATCCAAACTCCAAATTTCAAATAGTCTGGAATTATCTGCTATTGGATCCTTGAGATTTATTTGCGCTTTATGAATCAATTATTGCAATCTGATTCTTATTGTTCGTCCGGGTCCCAAAGCCTGAATCCGACTCAGTCCCCTGGCAACGGATGCCAATATAATTTGAATATTTTTAAATTTTGCTTCAAACCCTATCTGTTTTGTGATAGGTAATTCATAATTTTTATAATTCTACTCATACAATCGCATATGGTCGCGGAATACGTTTATTAATGACTTTTAAAGAATTCATCACTTTTGAGTTACTATGGAAAAGTATAGTATACTGATTGCGGAAGACGATGACCTTTGCAGAATCAACATGGTGGAACTGTTGTCCGAAAATGGTTACGAGGTTGAAGCCGTTAAGAATGGGCGGGATGCCATGGCTATTTTGGAGGAAAACCATTACGACCTGGTGATAACAGACCGAAAAATGCCGTACTATGACGGCATGGAGTTGCTTAAAGTAATTAAGCAACAGTATCCGGAAAGTATCGTAGTGATGGTGACGGGTTATGCGACAATCACAACTTCTGTTGAAGCCATAAAGCTTGGCGCTTTTGATTATATCAGCAAACCTTTAAAAAATGATCTTATTAAAGCAGTGGTTAAAAAGGCGCTGGCCCATGCCAGGCGCCAGAAAGAAAAATTCATCCCCAATAACCGGATAAAACAAAAATATCATTTTGGCGAAATGATTGGTTGCAGCGACAGCATGGAACGGATTTACGAAAAAATAAAAAAAGTCGCTGCATCCGACAGTACCGTCGCCGTCTATGGTGAAAGTGGCACCGGTAAGGAACTGGTCGCCAGAGCCCTGCACGCCAACAGCGGCCGGCGGGACGGCCCGCTTATTACAGTCAATTGCGGGGCGATTCCTGAAGACCTTCTTGAAAGCGAACTGTTCGGCCATGAAAAAGGTGCTTTTACCGGGGCGATGCACAGCCGAATCGGACGCTTTGAGCTGGCCCACGGGGGAACCATTTTTCTTGATGAAATCGGTGATATGAGTCCCGCCCTACAGGTGAAGGTATTGAGGGTGATACAGGAAAGGCAATTTGAACGAATTGGCGGTATGAAAAGCATTAAAGTGGACGTAAGGATTATTACCGCAACCAACCAGAACCTGGAAAAAGCCGTGGAGAAAAAAAAATTCCGCGAGGATCTGTTTTATCGCATCAATGTAATTCCGATCCATCTGCCGCCCCTCAGAAACAGACAGTCCGACATACCGCTGCTGACCAACCATTTTTTCAGAATATTCAATAATAATATAAAAGGCATTATGCCCGAAGCCCTTGATTGCCTGACCGAATATTACTGGCCTGGCAATGTACGGGAGTTACAGAACCTGATTGAAATGCTTACCGTTATGAAAGAATCCGGGTATATAGAGCTACAGGATTTACCCGAAAAAATAAAACGGGGCACTAAGAAAATCGATGACTTCAGCATTGATATTCCGGATGAGGGCATCGGCTTGAATAAAACAATAAGTCAGTTTGAAAAAAAATTACTCAGCAAGGCCCTGCAAAAATCTGGAAATGTTAAAAGCAAGGCCGCCAAATTACTGAATTTAAACAGAACAACTTTTGTAGAAAAATTAAAGAGGTATCAAATTCAGTAAACTTAAACTGATTTCAGGAAAAAGGGAGACATTTATTTTTATAATTTATTCGCTATCTTTAGACAATAATCTGTCAAAGCGTCAATTATTTGACGTTTTTTCTCTGATTGAGCATACATTCCGCACCCTTTTTTATGATTGTTTAAGCATTTTTTTTATCACTTTTCGGGTTTCCAAAATAAGTACTCTACATCCTACGGTACTGTAAATACTTCGAGTGTGACCCCCATAGCTTGCAAATACTCGCGTTGAAAATCTTTTAATGGCCTTGCCAATTAACGATTTTTGCCCATGGTTATTACCATTATTGCGGCAAACTTGGTTGTCATCATAAAAAACGTCGGTTTCTTTGTCGGTCGCCGTTCCCAGCCGGTTAATATACAGTCGTTTACTTCCACATACTGGCGCATGGAACGCTCCATTAAACGCCAAAGCAAAAGGAAGATTAGAAGAATAAGACCAAGCACTTCGATTCTTTCAGCCTTTTTGAGAAAAATGCTGTTTACAACTGCCGAATCTTTCAGAAAACTGAAGTTCTTCTCAATGCCGATCTGACTCTTGTATAGTTTTAGAAGATCAGGCGCCGGCCACTCATCCTGCTGCCCGATCAGATTGGTGATCAGAACAAAACAGCCGGCCTGAAGCCTTAATGGATCTACTTTTTCGGGTACTTCAATAATTTTGGCCGTTAACTGATACTCATAACGCAAAACCGTTCACGGTTTATTTTGTGCAGGTCTTCCGCGGCCATACTTGGGTATTTTTTCGATGTCGGCAATTATCCGGTGATAGCCCCCGGTTGCTGTGTGGATTAGTTTTTCAGATGCCGCCTGAGCGTCGGCACGGCAAAAAAAGACGGTATCTGTCACCTGTTTGCAGACCTTTTCAAGCTGGTTGCGATCCTTTTTTAACAGGCGATCAATTCTTTTGTGGCGCCGTTTGTCGTGGGCACTGGAATGCACAACGATGGCCCGATATGTTTTACCGTATAATTCAACAGTACTGTCGTAAGCTTTATAGCGTGCCGTCGGTCGTTTGGGACGGCTATATTCTTCGGCCAAAGGGCCTATGTTAATCCAGTCATCGACGGCTACCGCTTGACGAATCACCCGGCCGCATTCGTTATAGGTGGCCGGCAGGCGTTATAAAAACTTGGTTTTATCGTTTTTTTCCAGATTATCTTTGGTAACAAAGACGGCATCGGCAACATAAACATAGGCCCCCGGGGCAAGGCCGTGTCACGCCATATGTTTTGAAATATCAGTTAATAATTCGTTGTTAAGCGTCTTATCTGAGGCGTTGCCGTCCCGGGTAGCGCCGAAGATAGGAATGTTGCTGTCAACACACAGCATGGATATCAAAAATTGTTTAAGATCCGGCCGTTTGGCTTTGCTATTTGAAACGGCGGATCGGCCAGATCGTAGTCACCATATACGCTGACTAAGGTTGTATCAAAATGAACGCGACGGGCATCAACGTCGAACACGGAAATGGCATTTTGGGCAAGTTGGGAAAATATTTTCAAAGTTCCTGTTTCAAAAATCTTGTCCATTGCCCGGCCCAGATTTGTATCGCAAAAACAATCCAGCTCAATGGCCGATCCCAGTAGCAGTTCGGTATCTTTTTCTTCAAAGAATTCCGCTAACCTGTAAAGGGGCGTTCTCCCGGAAAGGGTATCGAGAACCATGGCCAAAATCGCCATGCCCGGTAACAGATCCATCTGGCTGTCAACCAAGTGGTTTATGGTTTCTACTAGGTTGATGCGGCTGGCATATTGCTTGACAATGGGCAAATGCCTGGCATCGGTGAATGTCATCTGCTCGGTGTTAAGTTTTTCCATTATACCCCCAGATGTCTTGGAGTTGACGTTTGAGGGTAGTGTATCAGTAAGTATCTGAAATGTCTGGATATTTTTATCTCATGTTATATCAATATATTACGAGTAATTATCTGCTTGATTTAACTGCCTTTTAAATTGGTCCGAAATTATTGTTTT
>CAZFXX010000085.1:0-10544 GCA_964522985.1 uncultured Desulfobacteraceae bacterium | reverse complement strand
GCAGGGGTTGCCTTGTCTTCTGTCATGCTATCCCTCCGTATTTTATAGATGTTAGGTTGTGTCCGTCCAGAAATGGTCTTTTTGCCCAATCCCATTGTTAGGCACAAGAATAATCCTTGGGAATATCAAACATATGCCTTACGGTTATTTCTGTGCATGCCTTGATCTTGAACAAAAATCCTTATTTCTGGATGAACACTGGTTAATATGGTACTTTTTCGAGAACTTCAACTTGGCGATAAAAAAATATATTATCAGTTATTAAAATACATGCTCAAAATCTTAAAATCTAAGATTTTATTGACTTATATCTTTTAATATCGAGAGGATAAAGCCAACAAAATAACTCAAATAAAATATCATTCACTATTTTTTTTGTCAATAAATTTTACTCAATTTTACCAAATAGATAGCGCCATCAATTAGGTAGTGTCCGTCCAGGAATGGTCTTTTTGCCCAATATCATCGTGATGCTAAAAAAATAATCCTCGGGATATCAAATATATGTCTCCGGTTAATTTTTTCGCATGTCTTGATCTTGAACAAAAATCTTCATTTCTGGATGGACAATAGGTAACGGCAAAAGCTGTTGCAATGAATTTGTCATCGTTTAAAAAATGTACTTAAAATGAGTTGACACAAGAAACACCGTTAGATAAAAGAAAAGGCTTGATGATGGGTTCAGATCCTGTACGCAAAAGAAAATATGGGGAAATTGCAATGAAAAATATAAACCGTCCGTCTGAAAAACAGGGGCTATCCGTTTTAAGCGCTGATGACAATTTTTATTTTGCCTGCCACAATGATCTGGGTTGCTTTACCAGATGTTGCCATGATATTACTATCTTTCTCACGCCTTATGATATCCTCCGAATGAAAAATGGGCTCAAAATATCATCAGAAGATTTTTTATCCACCTATACCGCAACGCTTATTGGTGATTCAGGATTGCCTGTCGTTGCAATGAAAATGAACGATGACAAAGCAAAAAGCTGCCCCTTTGTTACTTCACAGGGGTGCACAATCTACGAAGACCGCCCCTGGTCATGTCGCATATATCCTTTACAGCCTGAAAGCACCAAGATAACCGAAAAGTCGGGAAAAGAGTTTTATTCCGTCATGGACGTCCCTTTTTGTATCGGTCTTGCCGAGGATAAGGTCTTAACCGTCAAAGATTGGAAAAAAGAGCAGGGCATTTCCATTTATATGGAAATGGAAAACTTGTTTAAAAAAATTACGATGAATGAATTTCTCAGCAACAAAAACATCAGCAACAAAAAAATCCAGGAAATGTATTACATGGCCTGTTATGACCTGGATCGTTTCAGACGTTTTGTTTTTGAAAGCAAGTTTTTAGAAACATTTGAGGTAGAACCGGAAACTGTTGAAAAAATGAAGCATGATGATGTGGAACTTTATAAATTTGCGATGAGATGGCTTGAATACGGTCTGCTTGGACAAAGTGCACTCAAGGTGAAACCGGATGTGCTCAAGGCCAAAAAACAGGAGACCGGCATCGAATGATAGACCAGGCTTTGATGCAACCCATACCGGACCAGGCATTTCGATTTGCCTGTAATAAAGCATTGCCCTGCTTCACAAAATGTTGTGCCAATCTTAATCTGGTGTTAACGCCTTATGATGTACTTCGTCTTAAAAACAGGCTCAATCTTTCATCCGGGGAATTTTTAGAAAATTACACCATCAATTATGTTGATGAAGCTTACGGGGTTCCGGTCGTCAAACTGAAAATGAATAATGACAAAAACCGTCGGTGTCCTTTTGTGGGCCCGGAGGGTTGTGCTGTCTATGAAGATCGGCCGGGCGCCTGTCGCCTTTATCCCCTTGGCCGGGCCGCATCGAAAATATTCGAGGGACACCCTGCAGGAGAGTATTACTTTGTTGTAAAAGAATCTCACTGCCTCGGGTTTAATGAAAAACGGGAGTGGACGGTTCAAGAATGGGTTATCAATCAGGGCATGGATGAATATAATGCCATGAATGACGCGTTCCTGAATATCACGGCGGGCGGGCAGGCCAACACCATGAAGACCCTGAGCGACCAGCAGTTACAGATGTATTATATGGCTTGTTACAACCTGGATGAATTCAGACGTTTTGTATTTGAAACAACTTTTATGGATAAGTTTGACATCCCGCAAGATGTTCAGCAACGTATCAAAACAGATGAAACTGAACTAATGGTGTTTGCCTGTCAATGGCTTAAATTTTCGCTGTTTGGAGAAAAAACCATTCAAATGAGCAGCCGCCACCGTGCATAATGACCAGCCTTACTCGATAATATTATCTTTCAGAGCGTCGTAAGACCATACCGGAATGGGGGCACCTTTTCCTGTATCAGGATCTATACGGCAGCGATATGATGCCTTGGTTGCCTGTTGTTCCCACACTTGTTCCCAGCCCTGGACAAAATAGGGACATTCATCATTAAAACAAATATAAAAGAATTCGTTGGGCCAGGTAGAGGCAATGGGAACTCTCCATTTTTTCATCTCTTGTCCGCAATGGGGACACAGCGGTGCTTTCTTGTCTGGCATTTCTTTATTCCGCTCCATTTCATAATTATATGGTTCAATAAAACAACACAAATCCCTTAAAAAAATCACTTAAAGTTAGAAACAAATCGTAGATACAAGTTATAAAAACATTTTATAAAAGAAAGAGTGAATCATGACCACGATTGTAGAAAAAAATAACCTTCCCCGCGACCATTACAAAGCGACCCTGGAAAATGGATCGCTGATTATGAAACCTTTTTGTGCCTGTGGTAATGCCCTTGATGAAGATTATTTCTGTAAGAAATGCGACAAAAAGTGTAATTGTCATCAAATCGTCTGTGATAATGAAGCCACCCTGAAGCTGGTTAAAAATTACACAAAAAAATCATCCCAGTTTTCAGCATTTAAAATCAAACTGTCAAATAAAAGTTGATTATTACCGGGCATACAGACATTTGCCACCAGACAGGCTGTATCCCGCTATTTTAAAATCTTACAGGTCTTTTAACTTTTCAATCGCCGCATCGATCATTTTTTCGCCCCCGATTCTATGATTTGCAGCAACCATAGCCGGCAGGGCCTCGATGTTATTGAATTTGCCCAGGGCATCTCCCGCCCAATTGACGATGTGAGAACTCTCATGCTCAAGAAGGCGTAAAAGCAATTTATAGGCGACCGGAACGCGAATGTTGCCGAGCACCGATACAATGCCGGTTTTTATGGGATCAAATTCTTTATCCCTGGAAAAAGCTTCCTCAATATAAGGTATGGCCGCTTCTCCCAGATTTTCCAGGTAGTGGAGACTGGCCCCGGAGGCATAGGCAAAACCGAACATGGATATGTCCACAAGGGCACGATTGGCCATATCTGTTTTATAAGCGGAAAGAATTTCAGGCACAAAAATACCTGCCCAGGAGTATTTACAGGCCAGTGGCAAGAGATACGGTATCATCTCCTGTCCCATTGCCTCAAACTGTTCCAGTGTCCCCTTCAGGGCGTTTTTCCGCAGCTCAAGGCCGTTTGAATGCTTTTCCGGGAACTGATTTGTATCATCTGCCGTTTGAAGTTTTTTTATAAGTGCGACAATTTTTCTGTTTTCCGTTTCGGGATACAGGGCTAAATAATTTTTTGCTTTCAGGACGATCCAATATTTCTGTAGCCAGGTCAGGGGAGGATAGTAGTAGGATAATGCAGGTTTATCGATCTCAGCATCACGATAACGCCCGTGTTCAATAAAGTACTTTTTTTCCGATCTGGCAATTTCCAGCCTGTGTTTGCAAATCTCGATTGCCTTATCGCACTCACCGGTATATAAATAACAAGTTGCCACTATATCATGAAGCCTGTCTTCATTTGGGTAATTGCTGATCAGCTTCACTGCAAGCCGAATCGCTTCGGTATTTTTTCGGGCGCTCAGCAGGCCAAAGGCTTTTTCAATGTGGTTGATCAGTTGTTTTTGTTCTTTTTCTTTTGCCAGCAATTTTTCGGTCTGTTCCGGATCTTTAGCCTTCCTGGCGGCCTCATGTTTTTCTAAACAGCAATGCTTGTATTTTTTCCCGGAACCACATGGACAGGGTTCATTCCTACCGATCTTTTCCGACGGCACATCCGTTAATTCAGCCCGCTTACGTTCAGCCTGAGACAGCAGATCATCCCGCATTCGGAAAAGCTGTTGTTTGTTGATGCCGGTTTTTTGAGCAATAACATCCGGATCACCACCCTGAAGGAGTTCCAAAATAGGCTTAATCTCTTCTTCCGGCATTGTATCAAACTGCAACTTATTGGAATCGCTCATAAATTTATTTCTCTTTTTAGGTTTATTTCTCAACGTCAACTATATTTTTTCGTAAAATTCGATGCACGCACAGGCAAAACCGGCGCCATAGGCCTTAAAGTCAAAACCTTTATCCCCCAAGTGTTCGTTTAAGATTTCAGCACGATAAATATCCCAACTCGTTGGAATTCCCCTGGCTCGATAGACAGCAGCCAGTTCATCATAATCAGCCTCGTGTCGAGCAAACAGACACCCCTTTTCGTACCCCTCATCATACCATTTTTTGTTGTCGTTTTGATCTTTTTGCGTCATTATTTTCAGACCTTTCAAAAGAGCCAATTTCAAAACGTTCCCTTTTGTCCGATATCTGCGTCAGGCTCAAATTTTAATCCTCAAAATACACAATGTATTCCTGCGGTTAAAATTTTCGCCGTCCTTGATCTCGAACAAAATTGAATCGTTTGAAAATAGCTCAAAAGATATAAAAATAAAGCAGCCACACAAGATTACTAAACCCATGTGGCTGTTTCTGGAAAACATCTGTAAAAAATCAGACGCCGCATTGCGGCGCCTGAAGCGAACTCTCAGGGCTTACATGCCCACTACTTCTCTGATATCCACAATATGCATCAGGGGTCTTGTGAGCATTGTGAATTCATCCTTTTCGGCATCGTAAACAGAGTTTGCAAACACCTTTCCCCATTTGTCCTCATCCATTTTTTTAAAATCCGAGCGGTAGTAATACCCGGGCCATCTGGTTTCCTCGCGGAACAGTTTATGCCGGGTATGGGCCTCAGCGATTTGTACCCGATGAACATCTTCCCAGCACCGCATCAGCTCATGAAGATTTCGAGCAGCGAGCTTGGGAAGATCATCTTTGAGGAGTTTCAGCAGATCAAGAGCGATATTCAGCGTAATTGCGCTGCAATTATACTGGGAACCAACGCCCGCCACATATTCATCCATAATCTTGTTAAGACGGAATATGGCCATTTTGGGGGTGATATAATTCGGATTGACCTCTTCCACCGGCATATCATACTTTTTCGTGGCAGTACCCAGGGTGGTGTAAGCCGTATGCGCTTCATAGTGCTTAAGCGGAAGCACAATCTTTTCCTTGAAAACATCCACCTCTGCTGAATCAAATTCAGGCATTTCAGGGTTCTCCACACAGTACTTTATAGCCGCTTTTGCTGCAATTCGTCCCTCGGTAAAAGAACCCGAAGAGAACTTGTGGCTTGACACCCCGACCCCGTCACCGGCTGCAAACAGACCTTTTACCGTGGTCATACGGTTGTAACCCCAGAAATACTCTTTCTTGGATTCTTCGGTCTGGAGATCTTCGGGGCCAGAGCACCAGGCACCGGAAGCACCGGAATGGGAACCAATAAAATAAGGCTCGGACGGCATGATCTCGGAAGGTCCTTCCTCCGGGAATACATCCTTTGCAGCCCAGAGAATCGCCTGGCTGATGGTCATGTCAAGAAAATCCTCCCATGCCTCAGCTTCAAGTTTCTTCATTTCTTTTTTATACGTTTTTTTATCCGGCGCCTTTTCGGCAATTTTGGCAATAGCCTTGTCGGTATGAATAAAGATGGGGCCATCACCTTTCTGATACATTTCAATCATCATCAGATGATTCCTGAGGCATGTGGGGATCGGCTTAACCTCTCCATAAGGCGGCCAGTTGTGAAGCTCACCGCCTTCAGCCAGACCTTCGGCCATGTAATTAAAACCGGTAGCTGAAGTTGCCGCCGCCTTGAACAGCAGGAACCATGCCCCAACCGGGCCATAGGCATCTTTATATCTTCCCGGAATAAAAACAACCTCCTGGGAGGTCATCTCGGCGCCGGCAGTGGTGGTCAGGTAGGAGCTGGATCCCGAATTCCAGGGCGGATACCATGCCCTGCCTAAACCTTCACCGGTTGACCGCGGCCTGAATACGTGAACAGCGCCGCCTGCGGACACGACACATGCCTTAAATTTAAAAACGTATATTTCGGGATCTCTTACGCTGAACCCGATGGCGCCTGCCACCTTATTTTTGTCGTTCTTGTCAAGCAGAAGGCGAAGTACAAATACACGTTCGATCACATTGTCCATGCCAACAGCGTTTTTACCGGCCTCAGCAACGATGGCTTTGTAAGATTCGCCATTGATCATAAGCTGCCACCGGCCCTCATGAACATAATTTCCATCTCCATCTTTCCAGATGGGTAGCCCGAAGCCCTCAAACATGTGGACAGTTCCGTTGACGTGCCTGGAAATATCCATGACCAGGTCATCCCGGCAAAGGCCCATGAGATCCTGACGAACATAGCTGAGATAATCAACAGGGCTATTTTCACCCTGGTATTGATTGATAGCGGAAAGGCCCATCCCCACCGCACCACTTCGCTCCATTGCCGCTTTATCTACCACGGTAATTTTCAAATTATTTTCTTTGGCCCAATATCCGCCTTCAACGGCTGCGCCTGTTCCGGCCATTCCCGCACCGATAACCAAAAAATCAGTAGTGACGTCGACAGTCTTGAATTCTTGCATAATACTTCACCTCCATTAGTCTCCTAGGGTCCAAATATTATCGGCTTTTAAGGATGTCGGTTCCGTAAACAGGAGCTGATCATCCAATTTTCCAGATCCAGCGCCAAAGCCGCCATCAGGTTTAGCCTCACCTTCCGGTGTGGTTCTAATGGGGAATTTAAACCGCTTGATCGTACCGCCTCTGAATTTGACTGTCCACATGATGTCTTCGGTCCCTCGCATGGGCACAACGCTGGCTCCCAGCGGACAAAAATCAGCATAACCTCGGACTTCTATAGCTTGGGTCGGACATATCTTCACGCAATTATAACACTCCCAGCACATATCCGGTTCCATGTTATAAGCTTTCATCCGATCCTCATCCAGCACCATAAGATCGTTGGGGCAGATGTACATACATGCTGTCTTGTCCCCTCCCTTACAGCCATCGCACTTTTCATCAATTACAAAACTTGGCATTGAACATACCTCCTAATTTGGATTGTAAAAAAATTCCATTGCTTCAACTTCCTCAATTTTTGGCAAATCAATCCACTAATAAAACTTTTTTACACCTCCCTTCATAACCGTATTTTCAGAATACCCCTTTAATCGGTTTGGTTTGACCGTCTTAAAAAACAGCTTGCGCCCATTTTTCCCAACGGGTTAAGGCTTGTAATCACACCACTAACATATTATCCTGATTTTAAATCTATAGCCATATTTTATCGATTAAAGAAAATAAATATCACTCGGTTTTTAGCTTGTCAAGCACTTTTGAGCTAACAATTTTTTAAAAAACAGGGCTATTATAATGCTATATAGAACCATTGCAATTGCCTGGCGGTCAATAAAAATAAATAAGAACTAAAGGCATCTGGTAGTTACGCCAACCATCATAGGGATACAGAAAAAATTCAGGCTGCGACGGCATTTGTTAAAACAGTCAATGTCCGGCTGACAGTGGGAGTGAAATGTAGAGTCAGGGCCAACCCGGTGCCTGGGCAGATCATCGATATCTTGAATGGCTACACAATTCTATTATTCGGTAACGGCATCACGCTTTGCCAAATAAAAGCGTGCATTTTCATTGATCATCTGTGCAACGGTCATTTTCAACTTTCCGGAAATACCCATGGACTTGCGCAAATCTTTTTCCAGTCGCGCCATCCTGACATAATAGGGGGTTCGATCAAATCTGAAATACTCTTTTGCCCCGCACTGAGCAGTAAACGCATCACATCCGGTGCCATGATGAACCGGCTGCCCCGGGGCATGAAGTTCATGGGGAATCCCGTGCAGCCGGCAGATCATGGGACGCCGGGAATAAAGCAGACAGAGGCCGTCAAGATTAAGCGGGCACATAAGACGCACGGGTCCATGGCCTGCAAGTGCTGCGGGCATCTGCCGGCATACAGAAACTGCCAGACCTGCCGTTTCAAGCTGCTGCTCTTGGGTAAGGCCGGCCCATCCTTTTATAAGATACAGATATTCAATTACGGTATGATGATAAAACAGGGTCCGGCAGCAGCTGTCCAAGCATCCCCGACAGCCAAACCCGTAATAGACGGTAGCCCGGGTATAGGCCCTGTCCATATCGGCATAAATATCTTTCAGATGTTCCAGATACGGCCCTGGGATTTGGGAATCGTCCATTAAACTTTTTTTTATATTCAACATGATATTGTCCTACACCAACGGGGACGGAAAAAACGATTTTTATCTAAAATCAGTTACAATCTCTTTACAGATAAAGATATAATCGTTATTTTGTATGCATAGAATATAGAATTGTAAAGAGATATTTAAGGACAGGCGCAATGGGAGATCACCATCTTATCCTTGGCAGGGTCACCGATTATATTACCGGTGAAACCCTGACCGATACCCATGATGAACGCTATCGGCAAAAGCTGGCCCGATTGCTTGTCGATAACCTGGGATACCGTAAATATGAGCTTAAACCCAGGGACCGTATCACCGTAACAGCAGGCGGTAAAACCGGCAATGTTATGGTTGATATCAAGGTTGTCACAGACGATAAAATCTCCATGATTGTTAAATACGGCCCGGGTTCCCTGACAACCCGGCATCGATCGACCCTGGCTTTGGCAAGACTGGTGGCGCCCTACCAGGTGGCCCTGGCTGTCATTACCAACGGCCGCGATGCGGACATTCTTGATGTTGCATCCGGCGACGTTATCTCCTCCGGGCTTGGGGCCATGCCTTCCAGAGCCGACCTGGTACGCCGGGCGAAAAATTTTACATACACGCCGATTACAGAAAAAAGAGCTGAAATGGAAAGCCGAATCCTGTATACTTTTGAAATAGACGGCAACTGTTTTTGCAATCTGGATGATAATAAATACAGCAGATAATTTTATGAAACCAAACGATGGGGGACCAACAATCAGCATATAGAAATCGGCAATATTTGATCGGCAGCCGTCTGTGCTTTATTTTAGAATCTATGGTATTTTTAAATTTTTTTCTTGCATTTCTTAATTGCGTTATATATCTTTTCGCATTCATATGCTAATGAATATATTAGTATTAACTTATTTTATGAAAAAAACAGCAACACAGTTGCTGCTTTAGGAGGTGACAAGCATAGCTATTCCGAGGCGATCAACGCAACCAACCAAAGATAGAACTAAAAAAAATAGAGAGATCAGGGCAAAAGAAGTCCGGGTAATTGACGCTGATGGCGAACAGGTTGGTGTCATTCCAATCTATAAAGCGCTGGCCATCGCAACCGATTTTGGTCTTGACCTTGTAGAAGTTTCGCCCAATGCGAATCCGCCGGTTTGTAAAATTATGGATTACGGGCGTTTTAAGTACGAGCAGACCAAAAAATTGCAGGAGGCCAAAAAAAAACAAACGACAGTTCAGCTCAAGGAAATAAAGGTGCGCCCCAAGACCGGCGAACACGACCTACAGACAAAACTCGGGCATATCAGGAAGTTTATTGAAAAAAAGGATAAAGTCAAAGTTACGGTGGTGTTCAGGGGTCGGGAAATAACGCTTTCCCAGTTAGGACGCGATTTGTTGCAGAAAATGGCTGAAGAAGTCCAGGAAATTGCTGTTGTTGAGCAGTATCCTAAATTTGAGGGACGTACCATGATCATGATTCTGGCGCCCAAATAATTATTATCGCAGTTTTGCCCTTTAAAACTGCAACAGATTATTTAGGGCAGTTCCGTATTGTTTTTTACTTTGTCAATTATATTGGCGTGGGCTGTTTCCCTTCTTTTGCTCACGCCATCTATTTTTTTATAAAGTACGGCACATCAGGCCTTTGTCTTGAAGGTTTCATATTGATATTGCCGGTATATTCAGTGCCCGTTCGGAAATAGGGATTTTTGTTTAAGATCAAGGCATGCACAAACTAATCTTAAGGCATATATTTGATATTCCGAGGATTATTTTTGGACATAACGATGAGGTCGGGCAAAAAAATTATTTCTGGATAGACAGTTTGAAATTTATTGAATGCTTATTATAGTAAGGAGAAACATCGATGCCAAAAATTAAAACCAATCGGGCCGCAGCCAAACGTTTCAAAAAAACAGGCACCGGCAAATTTGTATTTGGCAAATCCCATGCCAGCCATATTTTAACCAAAAAATCCAGAAAACGGAAACGGTCTTTGAGACAAAGCCAGATTATCGATAAAACCAACATAAAAGAGATCAAACTGTTACTGCCCAACGGATAACCTGATTTTT
>CAZFXX010000084.1:0-10577 GCA_964522985.1 uncultured Desulfobacteraceae bacterium | reverse complement strand
TATCCTGACCCGGACAAACCGGAAGTAAATCACCTCTCGATGGTAACGGAATTGATGACTACAGACTCTATGGGACGGTCCATGGCACCAGCCTTTACAGAGCCGATTTTCTTAACCACATCCAGGCCACGGGTCACTTTCCCAAAAACAGTATGGTGGTTATTCAGGTGCGGGGTAGGGGCCAGTGTAATAAAAAACTGGCTACCGTTGGTGCCCGGACCGGCATTGGCCATGGACAGAACACCCGGGTCGTCATGTTTCAAAGATGGGTTGA
Source organism: uncultured Desulfobacteraceae bacterium (assembly GCA_964522985.1). GTDB lineage: Bacteria > Desulfobacterota > Desulfobacteria > Desulfobacterales > 4572-123 > 4572-123. The sequence continues at coordinate 10,303 of CAZFXX010000084.1, read as the reverse complement.
ATTCGTCACCGAACTGGTATCCGGGGCCGCCGGTACCGGTGCCCTGCGGACATCCACCCTGTATCATGAACCCGTCGATCACCCGGTGAAAATTCAGACCGTCATAAAAATTGCCCTCTTTTTCCGTATTTTGCCGGCCTTCTGCAAGGTTGACAAAATTCCAGACCGTTTCCGGACATTCTTTGGCAAACAGTTCCACATCGAATTTCCCCAGGCTTGTATCAAAAACCGCCGTTAGTCGTTCAATGTCTTCTTTGTACTCACTTTTGACAAAACTCATGGGATTCCTCCTGAAATAATTTAAATTACAATCGTTAAAATCGACATGCTTCATATGGGCCCTATAACCCTTATATTATTGGGTGGCCCTTATACTCGGCAATTGAAAAATAATTACCGCCTTCAAATTCGGATAAAATAAGCAGGTATGGCGGCGCTGTCAATGCCGAGAGGTATTTTGTTTCGATGGCGGACAGTCGCCGGGGTTACCTGTCTGCATTCAGAAAGGCGGTAATTTGCTGCTGCATGCTATTAATCCGGCCGGGTTCAAACCAATGAATTTCGGTATCGCCTCTGAGCCAGGTCATCTGGCGTTTGGCGTATCGCCGGGTATCCCGTTTCAGGGTTCTTACGGCTTCGTCCCACGCAAGACGGTTTTCGAGATAGTCGATCATGTGGCGGTAGCCGATGGACTGCATTGATTTTAATTCAGGGCTGTATCCTGCGGCCAGCAGCGTTCGAACTTCATCGACAAGGCCCTGGCTGATCATGGCATCTACCCGGTAGTTGATTCGTTTGTACAGTATTTCCCGGTCCAGATGCAATCCCGTTTTCAGTACGGTATAAGGCTGTTCAACAAATCCGTGTCCGGCCTGCTGTAACGAAAGCGGCAGGCCGGTAAGCTGGTAAACTTCCAGGGCCCGGATGATTCTGAATGCATCATTGGGATGAATCCGGCCCGCGGCTTCTGGATCACAGGCACAAAGACGCCGATGGAGAAAAGCGGGTCCGCAGGTACCGGCCTCTTTTTTCAGCCTGCCCCGCACGGCCGGATCAGATGGCGGAGACGGAAAGATTCCGTGAATCAAGGCCCTTATATACAGTCCGGTACCGCCTACGATAAAAGGTATAATTTGCCGTTGGCAGAGATTTGTCATTATTTTGCGGGCCATAGCAGAATAACGGGCCGCATCAAAAGGCTCATCAGGCTCGACTACATCAATCATATGATGGGGGACGCTGGCCTGTTCTTCCGCAGTCGGTTTGGCGGTCCCGATATCCATGCGACGATAAATCTGCATTGAATCGGCACCGATGATCTCGCCGTTATACATCCGGGCAAGGGTAGTGGCCGTATGTGTCTTGCCGATACCGGTGGATCCGCAAAGAACAATGATTTTGGGTTTAATATTCATGGATGTCATATAAATAAAAAAGTATAGGGCATCTTTCCGTTGCCGGTCTACACTTTTTTTAAAAGATATCTGTTTTTGGTCGAATTCAAGATGCCCAAATTTGAAATTGGGTAGGTGTATTTGCATGCTTCTGTTTTTGTAATTTCTAATTTGAATGCTAAGATAGAAAATTAAAAAATGTAAACTGCTTTTATTTTGTAATGAAGGAAGCCTGTTCTTTCCCCAAAAATTTCACCACTCAGGTTTAAAAAAAATTGAATTTTTAAAAAAATAACGGGCTTGTTACAACAGTTATGCGCACACTATTTTCATATTGACATCCGTGTTTATATAATATAAGTAATCCAAAATGTACTATGATTTCAAGGTATCCGGCGGAAAGCCGATAAAACAAATATATTTTAAGAGGGAGGAAGATTAAATGGCAGAACTTGAATTTATGGGCAAAACTTTTGACGTAGATGAAGACGGATTCATTGGCGATTATGAAGACGGAAAATGCGAAGAGTGGATTGAGTTTGTAAGGCATGAAGAAGGTATCGAAGAGCTTACCGATGAGCACAGAAAAGTAATCCAGGTTCTTCAGGATTATTATGAGAAAAACGGCATTGCACCGATGGTGCGTGTTCTTTCCAAAGTAACCGGTTTTAAGCTCAAACACATCTATGAACTGTTTCCGTCAGGACCGGGCAAAGGAGCATGTAAAATGGCTGGCCTTCCCAAACCTACCGGATGTGTGTAACAACTGATCTGAAAAGTTCTTGAATCTAAAAAGGCCCTGTAATTGCAGGGCTTTTTTCATATTTTGGGGGTGATGATATGGTCATTACGGTAAAAACCGGTTCCAGGACTGAAATGGTGGATATTACCGCAAGGATTCAGGCGGTGGTCTCCGACTCGGGTATGACCGGGGGACTCTGCATGGTTTATGTACCTCATACAACCGCAGCGGTGACCATCAATGAAAGCGCCGACCCCAGTGTTAAACGCGATATATTGATGGTCTTAAATCAGGTTGTTCCCTGGCAGGCAGACTATCGCCATCTGGAGGGAAATTCTCCCGCCCATGTCAAATCTTCACTGATCGGGGCCTCGGAAACGATCATCATCAAAGACAGCGCTTTAATTCTCGGGACCTGGCAGGGCATATTTTTTTGTGAATTCGACGGCCCGCGTACCCGCAAAGTGCATATTCAACTGATACCGGGGGTATTCAGGGCATAGCCCCTGGTGTGCGTTAAGGACTCGCGTAAGAAGACATAAAAGGCATGCAGGGGGCAGGGTATGCACAAAAATCCCTTTTTTTGCATTGACCCTAGTTATAGCATAACTTTCTGTTAATATTATAATTTAAAGTTTTCATGCAGGCAATAACGATGAATAAAATACAGATCGACGCTATTGACAGGACTATCTTAACCCGGATACAGTCTGATTTTCCCATAACGCCAAGGCCGTATGCTGCCATCGCAAAAGAATTGGGATTGACGGAAAAATTTGTGATCGACCGTATTGCCAGGCTCAAAAAACTGGGAATTATTCGCCGCATCGGCGGAAATTTCGGACCTGAAAAACTGGGTTTTGTCAGTACGCTGTGCGCTGCCAGCGTTCCTAATGCAGAGATCGACAATTTTGCTGCAATTGTAAACAGTTACCCAGGCGTCACCCACAACTACACCCGCGACAATACGTTCAACGTGTGGTTTACGTTTATTGCATCCTCCATGGCTGAAATTAAAGCCAATATCAAGGAAATTTCAAAAAAAACAGGGGTGCACACTATTCTTAACCTTCCGGCCACTCATGTATTCAAAATCAAGGCCCACTTTGATCTTGAAACAAACAATACGCAGTTATAATTTTTTAGCATGACTGCACGCTCCTTGAGAGCTATTTCATGAAAGCTGCCTTTTTTCCCAACGTCCCTGCCCTGGCTTGTTGAAAGGGTGATGAACCGGGCCATCCGAAGGGTTGGTGCCGGCAGCCCAACTGTTTAAACGCCCTCCCTTTCCGCCCATAATAAATGAAATAGATTGACAGGTATTTCTATCAAGCAAGTTACAATCACTCAACTTAAGTTCCGGAAGGATCAACCATGCCAGGAAGGAAGGTGTGCCATTCTGCGGTGCGGTAATGCCATGGCGCTCAAGGTGGGGGATCCAGATAAAGGAACCCGATGCGTTACCAGGGTGTACCGTGATTTGTGCGGGGATGCAGGTAACCTGATTCCTGCAGCGATCCTATGATCAAAACGGCGATCATGCAAGTGCCGAAAAACCACTTGACATTGGAAAAATGAAATTATATACAAAACAGACCAGTCGGTCTGTCATGGTAAATCGCTCCGGTGCGGGCCAGTAGTCATTCAGAAAACCAGGAAGTTTAAAAACAAAGGAGTTAAAAAAATGATTGATTTCACGTTTACCGAAGAACAGGAAATGTTCAGAAAGGCGGCCCGTGAGGTTGCAGAAAATCAGATCGCCCCACAGGTCGCCGAAATGGAAAAAACCGGCAAAGTCAGCATGACGGTTGTTAAAGCCCTGGGTGCCGCCGAAATCATGGCGCTTACGATTCCTGAGGCATATGGTGGCCTGGGCCTGGGCTACACCGCCCGGCTGATCGCACTTGAAGAGATTGCCAGGGTTTCGGTTGCAACGGCAATGATGCTGCAGGTATTTGCCCTGGGTATTGAACCGATCGTGCAGTTCGGCAATGATGAACAGAAAAAGAAATACCTGCCCGGACTGGCCAGTGGAGAGCGGCTTGCTACGGTTGCCGTTACCGAAGCCACCGGCGGCAGTGATCCCACCGGTGGGCGCACGACCTATAAAAAAGAGGGCGACGACTATATTATCAACGGTCGAAAATGCTTTATCACAAATTCTCATATTGCGGACACCATCACTGTGCTGGCCAAAGATGAATCAAACCCCAAGGCGTTTTCGACTTTTATTATCGAAAAAGGGATGGCCGGTTTCGAACCGACCCATGAAGAACACAAGGTCGGCATGCGCGGCTGCAACACCGGAGAGGTGTCCTTTGAAAACTGCCGGGTTCCGACCGGCAACCTTTTAGGTGTGGAAGGCAAGGGTCTTACCGTCTCCATGGCCGCTATCGGCGACGTGGGAAGGGGTGGTATGGTGGGCTGTGCATTAGGGCTTCAGACCGCCTGCCTGGAGACGGCCATAAAGTTTGCAAATGAGAGGGTTCTTTACGGAAAACCGATCATGAAGCTCCAGACGATCCAGAACAAAATCGCCGAGATGAAGATCGACCTTGAGGCCGGTCGTCTGCTTGGATACCGGGCCGCCGCCACACAGGACAGCGGCAAGCGGTCTTCAAATGAATTTGCAGTTGCCAAGCATTATACCACTGAGGCCGCCCAGAAGGCCGCCAAAATGGCTGCGGATATCCATGGGGGCTATGGTTGCATGGAAGAGTTTGCCGTGACACGCTATCTGAGGGATTCATTTGTCCTGGGGCCATCGGCCGGGACATCGGATATCATGAAAGTGATCATCGCGCGCTGGGCCATTTCATAAACTGTCCCGGGATCGCCCTGTGGATAAAGCAGCCGATTTTTTTGACTAGGACCTGCATCCGGAACAAATGAGGATCTGAAAATGCTTAACATCGTGGTATGTGTAAAGGCGGTGCCTGACCCCCAGGATGCCTGCAAAATAAAGATTGATCCTGCCAGCGGGAATCTTACGCGCGGCAATGTGGCCCTTGTTATTAATCCTCTGGACAAACATGCCATGGAAGCGGCCCTCCGGATAAAACAACAGGCCGGGGCATACATCACTGTTTTGAGCATGGGGCCTCCCAATGCCGGAAATATTGTAAAAGAATGCCTGGCGCTGGGAGCTGATCGAGGTATTCTCCTTTCGGACAGGGCCTTTGGCGGGGCGGATGCCTTTGCAACCGCCCGGACTCTGGCTGCGGGTATCGAAAAAATCGGACCATGCGATCTCGTTCTTTGCGGTATGGCCAGCAGCGACGGCGCTACTGAATGGGTGGGACCCGAAATGGCCGTTTTTTTAAAAATGCCGGTCGTAACCATGGTCTCTAAAATCGTTGAGCAGGAAGAAGTCCAATGGAAGGTCAAAGCCAAAATCGAGGATGGCTATCGGCTCATGGCGGTGAAACTGCCGGCGGTCTTTACCGTTACAAGAGACCTCAATACGCCCAGGAATCTCAGCTTTTCAGGTATTATCAAGGCCCGTAAAAAAGAGATCACCCAGTGGACCCTGTCCGATCTTGCGGTCCCTGAAACGGCTGTGGGCCTGGATGGGTCGCCTACCATCGTTTCCAGCATGACCACCAGAGAATGCCGGCGCGAGGTAGAAATGATCGTCGGTACCCGGGAAGAGATGGCTGAACAACTGGTGGAGAAACTGACATCTGCAGGGGTGCTCTAAGCCCCAAGTGTATCAACTTATTCGTAATTATTGTCTTAAACAGGCAATGTGCTTTATACCGGCACATAAGATGCATCCGGATGTTATCGAAATCTTTAATCAATAAGGTAACAACACCATGAAAAATAACAATGCCCCGGTATGGATTGTGGCGGAACAAGCCGGCAGTGCCCTTCAGGCCATATCACTGCAGCTTGTCGGCAAGGCTCGGCAACTGGCGGATCAGCTTGGCAGTACGCTTGAGGTTGTTCTGCTGGGAGAGAACAGCCGTCCGAATTCAGATTCGCTGATTGCAGCCGGCGCAGATACCGTCTTTATCGGCAATGCTGCAGAATTGTCTTTCTATCAACCCGAGATTTACACCGAAATGATTGTAAAACTGGCCGTCGAGCAAAAACCCGGAATTGTTCTGATGGGATCCACCGACATGGGGAGGGAACTGGCGCCCCTTGTGGCGGCCCGCCTCAAGACCGGTCTGACGGCCCATTGTATCGAGCTTGAAATTTCTGAAAATAAAATTCTGGAGCAGAAGATTCCTGCCTATGGGGGTTTGATCACCATCACCTGCCCGGAAAAACGCCCGCAGATGGCAACCGTTGCAAAAGGGGTCTTCCAGAAACCCGAACTTGACCCTGACAGAACCGGTACAACCATTCCCCTTGATTTGCCGGCTGATCTTCCCGAAAGAATCAACACCATTGAGATTGTCAGGGAAGAGCCGGAGGGGATCCCCTTAGAATCGGCGTCGATTGTGGTGGCTGGCGGCATAGGTGCCTGTGATACAGCGGGATGGGGTAAAATTGCAGATCTTGCCGGAACACTCAAGGCTGCTTTGGGGTCAACCCGCCCGGTTGTGGACGCCGGCTGGACCGAGCTGGAGATAATGATCGGCCAGAGCGGCAAGATGGTGAGCCCCGATCTTTATATTGGCGTAGGGCTCTCCGGGGAGCAGCAGCATATGGTCGGCATTACCGGTGCGAAAATTATGGTGGCGATTAACAACGATGCCGAGTCACCTGTGTTTGAGCAGGTTGATTACGGCGTTGTTGATGACTGCCGGGAGTTTATCCCGGTGCTTTTAGAAAAAATCGAACAATACCGAAACGGTGTTTAAATTCTAAACAGAAAAGGAGCGTTATAATGGGAATCAAAACAAGAAAAGAATATCTGGAAGCGCTTTCGCAGCTCAGGCCAAATGTCTACAAATTTGGTGAGTTGATCGAAGATGTTACGACCCACCCTGCCACCAAAAGGACCGTGGAGAGCCATGCCCTGAACTACGATGCGGCAAACGATCCTGAACTGGCGGATCTTTACAGTACCACATCGATATTTACCGGAGAGAAGATTCTCAGGTGGAACTCCATGATGCAGAACTCGGAAGATCTCATCGCCAACATGAAGATGAAACGCCAGAATTACCGGCGTACCGGCAGTTGTACCGGCGGGGTCTGTGTCGGATGGAACGCCCAGAATGTTATGTGGGCCGTCACCCATGACATTGATAAGGAGTTCGGCACCGACTATCAGGAACGGTTGAAAAAATGGATTTTTGGGGCCCAGGAAAAGGGCCTTACCGTAGCCGGGGCCCTAACCGATGCCAAGGGCGACCGAAGTGCAAAGCCCCACCAGCAGGCAGATCCGGACACAAACCTCAGGGTGACGGAAGTTCGAGAGGACGGTATCATTATCCGGGGGGCAAAGGTAATGATCTGCGGCACGGCGGCCTCCCAGGAAATTTTTCTTCTTCCCGGCAGCATCTACGGTGAGGCAGATCAGGATTATGCGGTCGCCTGTGTGGTCCCCCGTGACATTGAGGGGCTGACCATCGTGGAAGCGACGCATCCCAGCGACAGACGCGAATTGGAAGACACGGCCGGTGATGAAGTGCCCGATACGGGGATTACGCAGGGCTGGCTTCTTTTTGATGATGTCTTTGTCCCCAATGAACGGGTTTTCATGTGTAAAGAATATAAATATACCGCCAAGGTGATCCAGTTCTTCACTGCAAATTACAGATCATGCATCGGGGCCTGTGTGGCGGGCCAGGGTGACGTCATGATCGGATCGTCCATGTTGATGGCACGGGCCAACGGGCTTTCAGCCAAAACATTCATGGGAAAACTCGTGGATATGTCAATAAACAACCAGGTCACCTATGGACTGGGCGTGGGGGCCTGTGCCATCGGCTTCAAACATCCTTCCGGCTCTTTTTTTGCCGACCCCCTCACCTCTCACACCAACAAGGTGATGGTGGCAACCCTGCCCTATGAAGTCAAACGGCTGACCCAGGATATCGGCGGCGGCATCGTGGAGACCGGCTGCATGCCGTCTTATAAGGATTTTAAAAATCCTGAATATGGCGAAATGCTGCAAAAATGTCTTAAAGCCGGGGCCTGTTCCGGAGAGGCCCGGTTTAAGGCCGCCCGTCTCTCCGAATGGCTGACCCTCGGCGGCGGGGTCCCGGGCTGTATGCACGGCGGTGGTTCTCCGGACGGGGCAAAACTCGTAATCAGATTTACAACCCCGATGGAAGAGTATGCCGGTTACGCCAAAAAAATCATGGGTATTGATGAAGACATACCCGAACCTGAAAAAAAGAAAAAATAACTGAACCGTTTTTAAATTCAGCGATCGCCTTTTATTTTTGTGCACAGCGATGGCATCGGGTAAAAAGATCAGTTCCGGATGGGCACCAACGAAGTTCCCCGCATCTGGATGCGGGGAACTTAATTTCCGGCTGCTTTGCCATTTCCCAGAGCTATAATCGCGGTTATAAAATATCGTGAAAAATTATCAAAATCGATTTAAGAAACCGCACCCTTCTGCCCGAAGGGGCACGCAAACTCGCAAATCCGGCAGGGCTTGGAGACTTTGCTGGCCTCTTCGATCCCCATGATCGGGCCATCAATCATTTCCGATTCGGCATCGCGTTTGTCGTTTTCCTCCTTACAGAAATCCCTCTCATAGGACCCGCTTCGGAACGCCCCTCTCGGACAGGCGCTATGGCAGGGCATATCGCAGCCATTGCACGGGTCAAAATCGGCAGGCCCAGTCGGCTTGAGCGCTGCATCCATGAAGATCCCCCTGAGGCGGACACGCGGCCCAAACTCCGGCGTAATCAAAAGGTTATTTTTCCCGATGACCCCCAGACCGGCCAGATGGGCCGAATCCTTGAGGAAAGCCCCCCCGTATTCGATCTGGTAGGGCAGCGAAAGTGCCTTGATCCCGAGTTCTTCACCCAGCCAAATCCGGAGTTTTCTCGATTGCAGTCGCATCACCCCGTTTCCGGGGGTAAAACCCGAAACCTTCATGCTCCACCAATCCATCACGGGCTTGGATGCTGGATGTTCCAGCGCCCATACCAGCACGGATTTATGCTCTTTTCGCCATTTTACGCCCTTGTATTCTTCGTAAAACGGCCTTTTATCGTAGATCTCATAGGAACTGGAAGCCTTCAGATCATCGATGGACGCGATTCCCGCCAGGGACGCGCCCAGCGCTTTCGCCTTTTCAACGATGGTTTTCTCAATCTCATTGCCTTCGGGTTTCATGTGCACAGATCCTTTCCACTGTGGAGACGAGTCATCATATGGGCTCGTTACTTACAGGTGCTTTTCATCTGGTTGAATGGTTTAAAAACAGATCCCTCGATGCCGTACCGGGGCGTATCGGGATCCAATGGCTGTCCATCAGGGCAGTCTCATACGAATCAAGGCATCGGCCGCAACAACGCCGCGGCCGTCGGCCAGCAGCATCAGCGGATTGACATCGAGCTCGATCACAGCGGCAGGGTCTTTCTCGACAAACGCGGCAATGGCCAGAACCGCATCGACAGCGGCATTCAAATCGGCACGAGGCCTCCCCCTGAAGCCGCTAAACAAGGGCGCACACTGCAGCTTTCCCAGGGCATTCATCACCTGCTCTTTGTCCACCGGCAATAGGAGTGATTCGCTGTCTTTCATCAATTCGACCAGAATTCCACCGCCACCAACTACCAGATAGGGACCGAACTGGTCATCGCGGGCCACCCCGACAATTAGCTCCGCCACGACACCGTCAACCATTTTTTCGATCAAACAGGACTCGGAGAGGGCGGACATCTCCGTCACTGCCGCCGACACCTCGTCGGCGGTGCTAAGTTTGAGTCTGACGCCCCCGGCTTCGGTTTTGTGTGCAATGCCCAATGCTTTGACAACAACCGGATAACCCAGCGCTTCAGCCGCCTCAGCCGCCTCCCGGGCTCCACGAACAACTTTTGAGGGCGGGACCGGCACACCGTACCGGGCGAGAAGGCTCTTGGATTCAGCCTCGTCCAGGACCTTGACGGGATCGTCCCGCCGTTGGCCGGTGCCGGTAAGCAGCGGCGGGCTGGTAGGCCGGCGCCAGGCAGCGCCCACATCCACCGCCGCCTGGATACCCGCGAGCCCGGCATCAATACCGGCCAGCGGCGCAATGCCCTCTTTT
>CAZFXX010000083.1:0-10644 GCA_964522985.1 uncultured Desulfobacteraceae bacterium | reverse complement strand
GTTAATCAAATTATAGCCCTGACAAGCGATGAGAATAAATGATTTCAACTATAGAAATTAAAGAAAACGGGATCGTCGGCGCTGGCGGAGCCGGTTTCCCAGCCTATGTGAAGCTTGAATGCAAGGCCGAAATTTTTATTGTAAATGCCGCCGAATGCGAGCCCTTGCTTCATAAAGATAAAGAAATTTTGTTGCATAAAACCGATATTTTTTTTGAAGGACTAAGGCAATGTATTCGCATAGTTGGTGCCGAGAGATGCATTATTGGTATAAAATCAAAATACGACCACTTAATTAGCCACCTGAAAGGGTATTGCAACAATAAAATTAGTATTTCCCCTCTAAACGATTTTTATCCGGCCGGCGATGAAATCACGCTAATATATGAAACAACCGGGCGTGTTGTAGAAGCCGGTGATTTGCCAGTTACCCAAAATGTAATCGTTCATAATGTTGAAACCATATACAATATCGGCAGACAGATGCCGGTAGTTTCAAAGTTTATCACTATTGGAGGAGACGTAAAAACGCCAATTTCCGTAGAAGTCCCCATCGGCATCTCATTTCGTGAGGTGCTTGCCCTGTCCCAGCCGAATTCAGATGATTTTGAAGTTATCATCGGCGGCCCCATGATGGGCAAAATAGCAAGCAGCATTGATCAACCTGTGACTAAAGTAACAGGCGGTCTTCTTGTTTTTCCAAAAGGACATATATTAATAAAAAGGATGAAGACGGCAGGGCATGAAAAAACAGTGACCGCGATCGGGAAATCAGCTTGTGACCAATGTAGCATGTGTACAGAACTTTGTCCGAGGAATCTGCTGGGGCATCCGATTGAACCGCACAAAGCCATGCGGGCACTGGCATTTTCGCATGATCGAATGGAAACCAATACGCTATCGGCACATACCCTTTTTTGTTGTGAATGCAATTTGTGCAGTCTGATTTCTTGCCCGGAAGATCTTTACCCGGCTCAAGTCTGTATAGCGAGAAAACAGGCTTTGATGTCGCAAAAAATAGCTTATAGCGGAGAAAGTCTCAATGCTGCTCATGAACTCATCGGGTTTAGAAGGACACCTATAAAAAAAATAATGGCCAAGCTGGACTTATTAAAATTTAAAAATAAGGGTCCGCTTGTTGACTATAATTGGCAAACCAAACACCTTAAGCTGATGCTCAGCCAACATATTGGCGTACCTGCCGAGCCGGTGATAAAATTAGGTCAAACTATATCGGAAAATCAGAAAATTGCTTCCGTTGGAAAAAATCTCGGGGCAGAGCTCCATTCACCTATTAATGGGAAAATAACCGAAATTACAAAAGATTATATTTTAATCGAAAGAAATTAGCATAAGGAAAAAGAATGTCCCCCGCAATTGGAATTTTGGAACTTTCAAGTATCGCCGCCGGTTTTGTGGTCCAGGATACTGTTATCAAGGCAGCAAATGTAAATCTATTAATTGCCAGAACCATATGTCCGGGGAAATATATTGTGGTTATTGGCGGAAACGTTGCAAATGTAAAAATTTCGATTCAATCAGGTGTTAAAGCCGGAACCGGATTTATCGTCGACCAGTTAGTGATTCCCAAAGTGGACAAAAAAGTATTTCCCGCTTTGACTGGATGCGTCGAAATACCAAAGTCTTATAATAAATCATTGGGAATAGTCGAAACGTTTTCAGCAGTAACGATTATACAAGCGGCGGATGCAGCTATAAAAGCGGCGGATATTGTATTGTTTAGAGTGCATATTTCTATGGCGATTGGTGGAAAAGGCTTTATGCTGCTGTGTGGTGATGTAGCCGCTGTAAATACAGCCGTTTCTGCAAGCGTGGCAAGCATCAAAGAAGAAGGAATGCTTGCAAATAAAGCGATTATAACAGGTGCGTCAAAAGAACTCTTTAAGGAATATATTTAAAATATTCGGTATCTTGACAATAGTTCAAATAATGCCGCCTGTCATAGATTCAGGGTTTTCGCCTGTCCTTTAAAACATTGTTTGAAATCACGATTCTCTGGATTTCCGACGTTCCCTCATAAATAGTGAATACCCTGGCATCCCGGTAAAACCGTTCCACGGGATAGTCTTTTGTAAACCCGTACCCCCCGTGAATCTGAAGGGCTTTTGCCGTAATCCGGTTAACCATCTCGGAAGCAAACAACTTGGCCATGGAAGCCTGGGCCGTATAATTTTCCCTCCGGTCCTTCATTACCGCGGCCGACAGCATTAACTGCCGGGCAGCTTCCAGTTCGGTGGCCATATCCGCAATCATCCAGCGCAACCCCTGGAACTTGGATATTTTCCGGCCGAACTGGGCCCTTCCCCTGGCATATTTAACCGCCGCATCCAGGGCAGCCTGGGCAACGCCCACTGACTGGGCCGCAATACCGATACGCCCGCCGTCCAGGCCCTTCATGGCAATCTTGAATCCGTCACCGGGATTACCCAGCATATTCCCGGCCGGTACCCGGCAATTTTCAAAAATCAGATCTGCGGTATCAGAGGCCCGAAGCCCCATTTTATCCTCCAGACGCCCCACCGTAAACCCCGGTGTCCCCTGCCCCACCATAAACGCGCTGATACCTTTGTGCCGCGTTGCCTCATCGGTCTTGGCAGTTACGATGACCAAACCCGCATTTTTACCGGTGGTCGTAAACCGCTTGGTTCCGTTTAATATATACGCATCCCCATCACGCACGGCTGTGGTGGACTGGCTCACCGGATCAGACCCTGCATGGGGTTCTGTCAGGGCGAAAGCGCCGATAATTTTACCGGCGGCCAGCGGCTTTAGATATTTTTCTTTTTGTTCTAAGGTCGCAAAATTCAAGATACTTTCACACACAATGGAATTGTGGACCGACATGACCACTGCGGTTGAAGCACACGAATAGGCAATTTCCGAAAGCGCCAGCACATATCCCACCGTATCGGCCGCCGATCCGTCAAATTCCAGCGGCACCATCATGCCCAGCAACCCAAGATCAGCCATTTTTTTTAAATTATCCAAGGGGAATTCCTTGGTGCGGTCCCGCTCCGCAGCCGTAGCAGCCACGACCTTGCGTGAAAATTCCCTTATCATACTCTGAATCATCAGTTGCTCATCAGTGAGATTGAAAGCCATGTGGTTCTCCTTTTGGACGCTTAATTCATGCCGTTGTGCTTTTTATACGGGGAATGTATTGCACCAATTTAAAGATAACGCTCTCGTAAAAAGTCCGCCGAGAATAGTTCCGATGCTGGAAGATCCTGATTAAACCTAACCCGGCAAAGCCGGGACAAAATTGAATATTGAATATTGAAAAGTGAGAAGTGAAAAGTGAGAAGTGAAAACTTGTGGTATCGCTCCTTCCCGCCATCGCTCTCGCTCAGGCGAGGCGGGCGGGTCGCTCTATCTTTTTTATTAAAATCGATAGTATTCCGTCACTATCCATTTTTCAATTATCGACAAAACTTTGTCGATGTTGTGTTGTTAAGCGCCTAAAAAATCATGGCCCATAAATCACAACCAGAAATTCAGCAGTTTCCGGGGACACATTCCGCAATTTGTGCTGAATACCGGAGTTAAAATGCAATGATTCTCCCTCACTCAGGCTGTTGATATTGTCTCCCACCACCACTTCGATTTCACCTTTCAGTATATAAACGAATTCTTCACCTTCGTGCTGGTATCCGACGCCCGAATGCTCTGAATTCCCCTCAACAGCAACTCGAAACGCCTTGAGATGCTTGTTCTCGGCTCCCGGGGTCAGTGTGGTATAGGCATAATTATCGGTGCGCTTGTTGTAAGCCTTGATGCGGTTTTGCAGTTTTGACGCCTGCTCCTTGAAAAAAATGCCTGAATCGATCTGCAAAGCCCGTGAAATCTGCAGCAGGGTTCCCACGGGCGGCATGACTTTGCCGGCTTCAAGCCGCTTGAGATAATCGATGGAACACCCGGTGTCATTGGCCAGATTATCCAGGGTTATTTTTTTCTCGATCCGGAACTGTTTTATTTTTCTACCCACGGGGATGATCGCAGCCGCTTTTTTCTTTACCATTCTTGTCTCCCTGCATCCTTTTAGCTGAATGAATAGTTTTTGCTTCAAACAGGAATTAATATTTATAAAATCCGCGTCCGGTCTTTCTGCCCAGCCAGCCGGCTTCCACATATTTTCTCAGCAACGGACAGGGCCTGTATTTTGAATCGCAAAACCCGTCGTAAAGGGTTTCCATAACAGCCAGGCAGGTATCCAGTCCTATCAAGTCAGCCAGGGCCAGCGGACCCATGGGGTGATTCATGCCAAGTTTCATGACCGTGTCGATATCCTCAGTTTTACCCACACCATGATATAGACAGTACACGGCTTCATTGATCATGGGCAGCAAAATACGATTGGCAATAAATCCTGGGAAATCATTGGCCTTTGCAGGTGTCTTCCCGAGTTTGACTGCAAGTTCCCAGGTCGTATCAAAGGTCTCGTCACTGGTTGCGATTCCTTTTATCACCTCAATCAGTTTCATCACCGGTACCGGATTCATGAAATGCATGCCGATCACCTTTTCCGGACGCATCGTCTGGTTTGCAATCCGTCCAATGGGAATTGAAGAGGTGTTGGTGGCCAAAATCGCCTCTGGTTTACAGATCCGATCCAGTTCTTTGAAAATTTGAAACTTGATCGGTTCATTTTCCGTAGCCGCCTCCACTACAAAATCCGGCGAAGCCATATCTGCAAGTTCAACACTGGTTTTGATTCTTCCCAAAACCGCAACTTTTTCCACATCGGTCATCTTTCCTTTATCTACACTACGGGCCAAATTTTTGGCAATGTTGTCAAGGCCCTTTTCGACAAATTCGGCCTTGATATCATTCATGATCACTTGAAGCCCGCTCATGGCAACGACCTGAGCAATACCATTTCCCATCTGTCCGGCGCCGATCACGCCAAATGTCTTTATCTCCATTGGTTATCTCCTTTCCCCCTAAAATATCTTTTTTATTAAAGCTTTCGGCTGATCGCAAATGGTTGACAGCCCATCGCTCAAAAATATGTTACCGTTTCACCATCATGGCAACGGCCTCACCACCCCCCAGGCACAAGGACGCCAGTCCGGTTTTCTTGTCCTGCCGGATCATCTCATAAAGCAGCGTCACCAGAACCCGGCAGCCGCTGGCGCCGATGGGGTGGCCCAGAGCAGCGGCCCCGCCATTGACATTCACAACGGCCGGATCCAGCCCCAGCTCATTGATAACGGCCACCGTAGATCCGCTGAATGCCTCATTTACTTCATAAAGGTCGACATCTTCAAGCCCGATTCCCTCCTTGTCAAGGCATTTGGGAATCGCCCACAAAGGTGCCATCAAAACATATTTCATATCAATTCCAAATGATGCCTGGGCCCCTATGACGGCCATAAGACGTAAACCCAGTTCCTCGGCCTTGTTTCTGGCCATTACGACTACTGCTGCAGCGCCGTCACTGATGATGGACGCATTGCCGGCGGTGCCGAGGCCGCCCTTCTTAAAGGCACCTGGCATGCCGGCCAGCTTCTCATAGCTGGTTTCCCGGGGACATTCATCCTCATTAAATACCAGCGGTGCCCCTTTGCGCCGTGGAACCGAAACAGGGACGATTTCCTCTTTAAAAAAACCCTTTTTAATGGCCTCCAGGGCACGGCGATAGGACGCCGCCGCATACCGGTCCTGGTCTTCACGACTGACATGATATTTTTCAGAACAAAGCTCGTTTGAAATGCCCATATGAAAATCATTGACAACATCCCACAGCCCGTCATGGACCATATGATCCTCGATAATGCCCGGTCCCATGCGATACCCGGTCCTGGCCTTGTCCAGGTAATAAGGCGCCCTGCTCATGGATTCCATACCGCCGGCAACCACCACGTCCGCATCGCCGGTCTGAATCGCCTGGGCCGCAAGCATCACGCATTTTAATGCAGAACCGCAGACCTTATTTACCGTTATACATTCAACTTCCCAGGGCATGCCGGCCAGAACAGCGGCTTGCTTGGCAGGGTTCTGACCATACCCGCAGGGCAGCACCTGCCCCATAATCACCTCGTCAACCATCTTTTTTTGAATCCCGGCCCGTTTTACGGATTCATCAATCACAATCCCGCCCAGCTTTGTCGCGCCCATGCTGCTCAAGGAGCCGTTAAAAGCCCCGATGGGCGTGCGCACCGCGCTTACAATGACTGCTTCCCGCATTATGTTTATCTCCTTTTGAACTAACTTTCCGTTCAGACGCTACATATTCCGGCGATATTGACCGCCGACATCATACAGCGCCTGGGTGATCTGCCCCAAACTACAGTAGCGCACCGTATCCATCAATTCAGCGAAAATATTCTCACCGGCCAGAACCGCCTTCTGGAGTTTCTTCAGGGATTCAGGCGCCTTTTCCCCGTTGCGCTGCCAAAACTGATCAAGACGCTTGAGCTGAGACTGTTTTTCCGATTCAGTAGACCGGGACAACTCCAGACACGACATGGTCTCATCAAAATTCAACCCGCCGGCATCCGGCTCCCGAAAGGTGTTAACCCCGATAATCGGCAATTTTCCGGTATGCTTCAAAACCTCATAATAGATGGATTCATCCTGAATCTGCCCCCGCTGATAGCCGGTTTCCATGGCCCCCAGTACCCCGCCCCGCTCGGCGATACGGTCGAACTCCATGAGAACCGCCTCCTCCACCAGATCGGTCAACTCTTCAACTATAAAACTGCCCTGCAGGGGATTTTCGTTTTTGGCCAGGCCCCATTCGCGGTTAATGATCAACTGAATGGCCAGGGCCCGTCGAACCGACTCCTCACTGGGTGTGGTGATGGCCTCATCAAATGCATTGGTATGCAGGCTGTTGCAGTTATCATAGATGGCGCACAGGGCCTGCAGCGTTGTCCGGATATCGTTAAACTGGATATCCTGGCTGTGCAGGCTTCGCCCTGACGTCTGAATATGATATTTGAGCATCTGGGATCGCAGGGAAGCACCGTATTTTTTCCGCATGGCCACGGACCAGATACGCCGGGCCACCCGTCCGATGACGGTGTATTCCGGATCCATACCATTCGAGAAGAAGTAGGATAAATTCGGTGCAAAATGATTAACATCCATTCCCCGGGAAAGATAATACTCCACATAGGTAAACCCGTTGGAGAGCGTCAATGCCAGTTGGGTGATGGGGTTGGCACCGGCCTCTGCGATATGGTATCCGGAAATGGAGACCGAGTAAAAATTTCGCACATCATTATCAATAAAAAACTGCTGAATATCCCCCATCATTTTCAGGGCGAACTCGATGGAAAAGATACAGGTATTCTGGCCCTGGTCTTCCTTTAAAATATCGGCCTGGATCGTTCCCCGAACGTTTTGTAAAACCTGGTCGCGAATTTCGCGATATTTGGCATCAGTCAATTTCACCGAACTTTCCGCAAGATATTTATCCACCTGCTGATCAATGGCCGTATTTAGGAACATGGCCAGCATGATCGGGGCCGGGCCGTTGATGGTCATTGAAACCGATGTACTGGGCGCGCACAGGTCAAAACCGTCATACAATACCTTGACATCATCCAGGGTACAGATGCTGACCCCCGAGTTGCCTATTTTCCCATAAATATCCGGCCTCACTTCAGGATCATAACCATAAAGGGTTACCGAATCAAAAGCCGTGGACAGCCGCTTGGCCTCATAGTTGGAAGACAGCAGCTTAAAACGCTGATTGGTTTTGAACGCATCTCCTTCGCCGGCAAACATGCGGGTAGGCTCCTCATCTTCCCGTTTCAACGGAAAGACGCCGCCTGTAAAAGGAAAATACCCGGGCAGATTTTCCCGTCGCATCCAGCGGTAATTCTCTCCGGGATCCGTGAATTTGGGCAGTGCAATTTTGGGAATCTTCTGATGGGACAAGGATTCGCTGTACAGCGGCACCCGTATCTCCTGTTCCCGCACATGGTAAACCAGTTCATCACGGGCATACATATCCCGCACCTGATCCCACTGCTTCAGTAGTTTGTCTGTTTCCCCGGCAAGGTGATTTTCAGATGCGGCCAACTCTTTTTTCAGCGGCTCTATTCCACCGGTCGAATCATCATCAGGCCGGTCCTTTCGCAAAGCAGCGATACTTTCCTGCAGATGCCATATGCGCCGCACCACCGAAGCCTGCTCTTCCGTGTCCTGATGATATGTTCTGACCGTCTCTGCTATCTCCGCCAGATACCGGGTCCGGTCAGGCGGTATAATAATGGTCTTGGAGCTTGAAGTTTTAACATTGGCCCTTTGCAGGGTGGATTCAAATTTTACCCCGGTATTTTCAGCGATGGTATCCAACAACACGTGATACAACCCGGTCACGCCGTCGTCATTGAACTTGGAGGCGATGGTACCGAACACCGGCATCTCTTCCACTGATTTTTCCCACTGATCGCGATTGCGTTGGACCTGTTTGCGGACATCCCGAACCGCATCTTCGCCGCCGCGTTTTTCATACTTGTTGACGACAATCAGATCGGCGTAATCCAGCATATCAATCTTTTCCAGTTGTGATGCCGCACCGAATTCACTGGTCATCACATACATGGAGACATCCACCATATCCGTTATTTTAGAATCCCCCTGGCCAATACCGGCCGTCTCGGCAATCACCAGATCATAGCCCGCAGCCTTAACCACATTGATCGCATCCACCAGGGCCTCGGTCACTTCCGCATTGGATTGCCGAGTGGCAAATGACCGCATATACACCCTCGGATTCATGATGGCATTCATCCGGATGCGATCCCCCAAAAGGGCACCGCCGGTTTTACGTCGTGAAGGGTCACTGCATAAAATGGCGACATTCACATCTTTCAAGTCATGCAGCAGACGCAAAATCAATTCATCAATCAATGATGATTTACCGGCACCGCCGGTTCCGGTAATACCCATGACCGGCACCTTCTGATCGCCTATTTTGCGTTTCAAAGAAGCTTGAATACCGGCCAGGCGATCATCATTTTCGGCTCTGGCCAGTTCCACGGCCGTAATCATATTGGCCACGGCATATTTATTGTCCGGCTGCAACCGATCAACCGTAAACCCGGTGTTGTCGACAGTTGGAAAATCAAGCATTTTTACCATATGGTTGATCATGCCCTGCAGGCCCATTTTGGTGCCGTCCTCAGGAGAATATATCTTGGCCACCCCATACGCTTCCAGCTCCCTGATCTCATCGGGGATAATAACACCCCCTCCGCCGCCGAAAACCTTTATATGGGCAACATTGTTTTCCCTGAGCAGATCCACCATATATTTAAAAAATTCAATATGGCCTCCCTGATAACTTGAAACGGCAATGCCCTGGGCGTCTTCTTCGATGGCAGCATCTACAAATTCCCCGGCCGACCGGTTGTGCCCCAGATGAATCACTTCCACACCGGCAGCCTGCAGCAATCTGCGAATAATATTGATGGAAGCATCATGACCGTCAAAAAGCGACGTGGCGGTAACCACCCGGATATTATTCTTCGGTTTATATACTTTCACTCCAGAGTCCATATCCTCTCCTTCGCCTTACTTGCAACAGGCCTTTATATATTGAACGGAACCGTCACGGTGTGCAGTTATCGGTTTGCGGTTTAAAGAACCAAAATAACTATCCAAAATGCTTCAATCGTCGGCCCGGCAGCGTTGCAAAAGCTTATTGGTACAGCTGTGAACCGACAACCGTGAACGCTTGCCATAGATCATTTTTTTTACGCAACATGCCGCCGGTTGAGAATAAATTCGGTTTGAAGTTCTATGTAATCATCAATACTGTAGTGGCGGGCCAGAAACCAGCGCCGAAAAGTCCACATATGCCCCATTACGGATATATTATGGGCCACTATTTCCAGGGATTGCTCATTGAGCCAGGGCAGATCTCCATTGGCAATCAGGCGGGCCAGGACACCCATAAAAATCCCGGTAATTCGCACTTCGTTCTCCAAGACATGTTTGCGCCACTGAAGCGGAAGAGACTGTGTTTCCTGATAAATCAAAAGAATATGATCACTCATGCGATGGCATACCAAAAAATATTCACGAATAACTTCAGTGAGTGCATTTTTACCGGTTTTGGCCCTGTTTAATGCTTCAGATACCGCACTCTCGACTTCGGCATGGATGGCATCGCATACCAGATATAATACATCCTCCTTGGAGCCCACATATTCGTATAAAGATCCTATGGAAAACCCCGCTGCCAGGGCAATCTGCCGGGTGGTTGTTTTGTGAAACCCTTTTTCAACAAACAGCCCTACTGCCGCATCAACGATCTGCCGGCGTCTCTTTTCAACCAGATCAGGGTTTTTAACGTGGGTGGGGACATCCTTTGTTCCGCTCTGCTTTGAATTCATGTTCACCATGTTGGAATCTAAATCTTATTCCGGTATAAACCGGCGGTTGTTGCAATTCACATAATATGAACGAGCGCTCAGTCAAAATTTATACTGTTCCGGCTCCCTCATTGTCAAGTTTTTTTCATCTACGTCACCAAAAACCGGTATGTACAGCGATTTTATATTCCCTTGTGCTACCGCTATAAACGTTTGAGCGGTATTGAAGTCGGATGATGAAATAGGTACTGCTGGGCCATTAAAGTCAGGTAGGGAGGGGCAAATGCAACACC